>NZ_LZZU01000098.1:0-89943 GCF_014170355.1 Cupriavidus sp. UME77 | reverse complement strand
CCATGGGCTCGCCGCGCTCGACATCGCGTACGGTGGCATGGCGCGCAATCCACGCCAATGTGGTGTCATCCGCAAACGGTGTGCCGTCGGTGAAGGCCAGTTGATCGAGGCCGGGCAGGCGTTCGAGCATGAGAGCGCAGTCGGTGGCAAGCAGGTCACGCGCGCGGGCATACTCGCCGCCGGCCTGATCCTGGGCCGTGAAAGCGTAGTACTGCAGGTCCAGCCAGAAATGATTGGCGCCTTCGGCGAAGGCCTGCTCGACGCGGTCGAGCAGTTCCGGCCACTGCTTTTGCAGCACCAGGCGCTTGAGTTGGGCGCGCAGTTCGGCGCGCGGCGCCACCAGGCGCGTCTTGCCGCTGTGCTCGTGCGGCGGGATCTCGGTCAACGTATCCCACCGTACGCAGCGCATCAGGCGGTAGGCCGCGAGGTAGCCCTGCGGTTGCTGGCGCAGGTACAGCGCCATCTGGCGCGCCCGATCCAGCAGATCGCGCGTCGAGGCCACCTCGCCCAAGGCTGGCAGGACCGAGGCGGCCGCCGGCCCGGATGGCGCATCCCCACCAGGGTTGCCGGTGGCCGACGGTGACTCGACCCGGCCCTCGAAGCGACGGATGAGCCCATCCAGCGCCGGGCGAGCCGGTTCCGGCCACTGCGCCGTGCGCTCGAGAATCAGCGCCAGCGCCGACAAGGTACGTTCCAGCTGCGCACCGGCCAGGCCCGGCACCCGGTCGAGCCGGTCCGTGAACGTCGCGCCGGCCAGCCATTCGAGCGCCGCCTTGCGGCTCTCGGCCCGGGCGGGCAGCAGCCGGGCACCAAAACGGTCGACCAGTGCCGACAGCAGCTCGAAGCCAGCGGCGACCCCTTCCGCGCCATCGCGCCGCATGCGCCCGTAGACGTAGTACACAGCCAGGCGCAAATCCTTGGCGGTCAGCTTGAGCAGCCGCTCGGCGGACTCGACGATCAGCGTGTCGTTCACGCCGGACAGCTTGGCCACCTCCTCCTTGATGGCAAGGAAGTCGTCGTCGTAGCCCGGATCGTCGCCGGCCGGGGCGTCGGGACGGATGGGTTGCAGCCATGGGTCCCAGCGCGCCTGTGTGGAGCGCGCGAGATCCGCAGGGGCACGCGCGCCGAAGAGCGCGTTGAGAAGCTTGTTGAACATGGTTTGTCGTTTGTCCCTGTTTGTCTGCGTTTGTCCCTGTCTGTCTCTACTTGCGCAGGGCGGGTGTGGCGTGCGCCGCCGCCTGCGGCTCCCGGCCCACGAAGATCCGCGTTGGCAGCACAAAGCCCCGCAGCGCCAGCATCTCCAGCGGCCCCTGCCCGACCTCGGTTCGCATCAGGTAGCGCACCGGATAGGTCACGTCCGCCGCAACGGGCGCCTGGGCGCTGCGCGCGGTCAGGCTGTCGGGATCTTCGGCGAAGGTCCGGCCGTGCGCATCGGTCTGGCGCTCGGCACCGGCCTTCGGCGCACCTGGCCCTTCTAGCGCTTCCGACACATCCAGCGCGTCCGGCCTCGCCTGCCACGTCAGCTGGTAGTTCGCGCTATCCACCGGTTCGATGTGCGCCCGCTCCAGCATCCGCACCAGGCCCCAGCGGCCGCCGAACTCGTAGCTCTTGCTGGTGCCGGCGCGCTCGGTCTGCCATTGCAGCCGGGTACCCGGGTCCTGCAGGTTCTTGCCCGGCCACGTCAGCGCCTGCCACGTCTCGCGCTGGTTGTAGTAGTGCAGCGTCTGCCCATCGAGCGTCAGCAGCGTGTCGGTCAGGCCCGGGGTGGGGATCGGCTTGAACTCGAAGCGATACTGCGGCTCGCCCTGCGCAAGCAGGTGC
This sequence comes from Cupriavidus sp. UME77, assembly GCF_014170355.1. NCBI lineage: Bacteria > Pseudomonadati > Pseudomonadota > Betaproteobacteria > Burkholderiales > Burkholderiaceae > Cupriavidus > Cupriavidus sp. UME77. The sequence continues at coordinate 88,122 of NZ_LZZU01000098.1, read as the reverse complement.
GCCGCCATGCGCTGCAAGGTATTGATCGCGTTGAGGAAGGCCGGATCGAAGGACTGCGCCTGCCCGCCGGTGGCCGCCGGCAGCCACTGATCGCCCTGCAGCTCGAGCACGCCCGCCAGCTGCGTGCCGAGGAAGGACCCGATCAAGCCGCTGTGCGGGCGCAGGAAGCGCGCCAGCTCGGCCAGCGAGGCATCGTTGGCGGTATCCGCAAACGGATAGCGTCCGGCGAACGAGCGGCTCCACGTCATCGCAATGCTTTGCCGCCACGCGTCGTTCAGGCTTGCCTGCGCCGGTTGCAGCACCGTCTGCGTCGCCTGCGCGATGGGCCGCACGAACAGCGTCTCGCCCATGCCCGCCCACTGGCTGCCGAGACTCGCCGCCATCAGTTGGGCATAGGCCTGGGTATCGGCCAGTTCCGAGCCCTTGCCCTGGAACAGCGCCTGCGCCATCTGGCGGGCCTGCGCATCGGCATCGGCGCTGTTGCCGACCTGCTGCAAGCGCAGGCGCAGTGCCGTTGCGCGGTCGAGGAACCGTTGCAGGCTCAGGTCACCGCTGGTGCCAGCGTTGGTGCCGGCATGGGTGCTGCCGGGCTGGCCCTGCGCCACCAGCCGCAGCACCGGGCCAAAGGCCGCGCCCAGCGGCCCCGCCGCGTCCGGCTTCGCCACCTCGGGCCCCGCCGGCTTCTTGCCCAGCAGATCCTGCGTCTTGGCCACCAGCGTATCGGACAGCGAATCCTTGCGGGCACCGGCACCGCCCTGGTATTCGAGCGACCTCATCAGCGCGATGACGGGCGACTGGCGCGCATCGGCCATCAGCTTGAGCTGCCCGATCGCGGCCGGCAGGGTCGGCGCGGCCTCCCATTGCAGGCTGTTCATGAAGCCCTGCCAATGCTCCGCGTAATCGGCGAAGTACTGCTCGGTCAGGGCCGCCTGTAGCGCGTCGGCCGAACGGCTCTCAGTCTGCAACTGCGGCTTGCCGTCGGTCAGCACCCAGTCATTGGCGATCTCCGTGCGCCTGGCGGCCTGCTCGATCGCGGGGGCGACGTACCCCTCATAGGCCTGACGGGTGAAGACCCCCGGCACGATGGCGGTGGCCCGGACCAGCCCCCGGGGATCGGTGCCGGCGGTCAGCGCCGCCAGGGTCTGGTCCGGATACTTGCTGCCAGCGTGCTCACCAAAGGCCTGGATCACACCCCGATAGACGGTGTCCTCGGCGTTGCGCTCCCCGATCACGGCCAGCAGCGTCTGGCGGGCCCCGGCGACCAGTTCGGGCCGGGGCTCGATGCGCCCGGCCGGGTTGGCATTCAGGTGCTCCGCATAGAACCTGAGCAAGCGCTCGGCAAGGTCCTGCCGCTCGCCCGGGGTCATCCGGGCATCGGTCGACCAATGCTGCACCAGTTGCGGGGCCAGGAACGTGGGTTCGGCACGCTCCGGGTTGGCCAGCATCAGATAGGTCTTGAGCGCCTGATGGCCGCTCAGCGCCACCCGGTTGGTTGCCGCATCCAGCACCGTGGTGCGCAGTTGCGCAAGATCCACCAGCGACGCCTCCAGATCCCGCTGCACCGGCGCGACGAGCAACTCGCGGCTGGCCTGCGCGTAAGGCTTCCACAGCGCGGCAAGGATCGCCGGATCGCGATTCAGGCCAAAGCGGGTCGCAAGCGGCGCGTGATGCTGGGTACGGTACTCGTAGCGCTCGATCTGCTGCTGCAGAGCAAGCAGTGCCTTCAGCCGCGTGGCAGAATTGGGGGCCGCCTGGACATCCTGAATCACTTGTTGCGCAGCGCTTACGTCTTGCGCGTTGCGCATGCCCGACACCAGCATGCCTGCAGTCCACAGACCAACCGATACCAGCGCTAGCACCGTGCAGACCGCCATCGGGTGGACCCCGATCCGGCGACCGCGGTATCGCTTGGTACTCTCCCCAATTTCTCGCCAGGCTGGCAGCAACGAATCTACCTGAATACGAAGGGCCTCCGGCGCATTTTTGGCGGCGGCAAGCTTGACTATTTTTTCCGGTGCGTCGTCTGCGGGCGCGGGTATCGGGAACGGTATTTCGAGCGTGCCGAACACGGGTGCGAACATTACACCGGCCAGCGGTGCACTCCGCCACTTCGAAGCGTGCCACACCGCCCACCGATTCACGATGCTATTGCGATGCTCGCCGATGAAGGCTGAAATTCTTGCAATAAAGGGGTTCCGCGTGGGTTCCATACAACGCTCCAAGCCGAGTGCAGCGGTGCGAGACTCAAGCGATACCAACGCGTCATGCAAGGCGTCAGCAGTGGCGCCACGTGTCCGCCGACTTGTGTCATTGAGGAATGCGCCGATGGCCACGAGTTCTTCTGAGCAAGCGCCGGCCAACTTAACAGGGTGCAGAAATGTCACTGGCGCGGCCCAGCCCACTTCGACCTGGATCGCAGCCAGGGCACGAAGCGGCTCCGTGCCTGGCGCAACCGAATTGTCTCCCGGTAAGACTTGGACCACGGCATCGACCGGGCGACGGTAGCGCAACTTCCGCAATTGCTTGAGCCATGCGGCAGCCTCGATGCCATCAGGCGAGGCATGGACAAGGACGACCTCGTCCGAGCGCCATACGCCGGCCTGCTTTAGGCCCGGGGCCACCTCGTTGATCAACCCTTCGTCGCCACACAGCATCAACCACGGCATACGGTAGCGCCAGCGCCAACCCAACAGGTTACGCAGGTCACGGTGCAGTTCTTCCAGCCGTGCGTCGCATTTGAGTTTCGTTGCCGATGGAGAGCGCGTCTCACCATTCTCGCGGGCAAACAGCCGTCCAATGGCTTTGTCGGCACCAAGTAGAACGGCGATCAGGTACACGAGGATGGCGAAGACGACGAGGAGAGGAATCCAGATCAGGACAGAAATCCTCGCGTCGCGCGAAATCAGTCCAAAGACCTCACCATCGAACCACACCACGAGGGCCACTATCGCACCCGCTCCCGCCAGGACCAAGGGGCCGCCCCATAGGGATATAGGCCCGCGGTCATTCGAGGTGGCGGACTCGGAAGCCAACGCTTTTCGGTTAGTGCTCGGATTCGTCATGGGGAGTTGTTAAGACGTGAAGGACAGCTGCCTGGGCATGGTCGAGGATGAGATGTGCGCCGGTTTCACGGGACTCGATGGCGGCAGCAATGGAAAGCCACGGGTTGACCGCGCTGACATCGCCAATGATGCGATCCGGGCGGCGTTGTGCCTCCAGCTCGCCGAGTTGCGGAAGGAATGCAGCCTTCAGCGCGGCGAGCAACGCCATATCGTGCTCGCCGTCCAGGCAGGTAATCCAAGCACGCTGCAAAAGCGAAGGCTCAGTTTTCCCCCATCGGATCGCGTCGGCAAAGAGGTCGGCCATTGCGCCGCTTTCGCCTGCAAGCGGACGATGGAGTACGCCGATGACCTTTACCGATTCGGGCAACTGAAAGCAGCCTGGGTTGAGCAATACGGCAACGCACCCCTCCGCACTGCTGACTGGGGGATTGGCATCGTGCCAGTCGGCCGCAATCACAAGCAGTGGTCGCCACTCGCCCAGGTCAAGCCACGCATCAGCCACCATCAGAGCGTCGGACGCCGGCACTGTCTGGCAATCGAAGCACGGCAATCCCATGCGGCGCAGTGCATCCCGAACTTGGGATAGGCGGCTGGTGGCCAACTCAGGCTGGGCCAGCACGCGCACCACCGGATCGTAGGCATGGCCGTACTGGGACAACGCGCGCAGACTTTCCGCAAGCGGATTCAGTGCTTCGACCATCTTCAGGACAATCGTAGAAACTGTCTCAATTTCTGGCTGCACTAGCGCATCCGGAACGCCCTCGGTCGGCGAGGCCTCCTCCAGCGGGACAACCGACAGCGACTCTTCATCGAACCGGTTATGCTCGATCAACCCTGCCCCAATCCTCGGTGCCCGCGAATCGACAAGTGGCTTTTTCGCATTCAGCGCGCAGACAAGGTTCTTGTGTCCTTGAAGGGGCAGGCAATAGCCAGCTCCCAGCACCTGCAATGGGCGCTGCGCTTCGCGCACGCGCTCGTCGATCCATTTCTGCCTGTGGGCATTCCGATGGCGGGCGTGATACCACTGCACTTCGTATCCGACTCGCACGATGCCAAGCACGATCAGGAACACACCATTCGGTATGCCAACGCTGCGCCACCAGAACAGGAACCCGTGCGCCGGCACGCCTGAGGGCCACAGCAGCAACGCGATAGCGGCGCCCAATACGCTGCACACAACCCAGATGCCGAGCCACGACAAGAAGCGCGGACCGTGTGCCGGGTACGGACTCGCCTTTCCGCCCGGAGACAAATCAATAGGCATATTCAGGCGATATGGACATTCTGTAGTGACGAAATCAGGCGACACCCACACGCGCAGCGGTGATGGTGCATGGCTACGAGCCGTCCGTCCTGATCAGGAAAAGCACCATGACCTTCTGCAATTGTCGTGGAGCCATGGCGTGCGCAAAGGGCTGAATCGCCCTTGCGCGCGAGCGGCCGGCTCATGAACTTCATGGTTGGCGAAGCGCTTGTGACCTGACCGCCATATTCGAGTGCGTCACCGAGGCGTATGGGAGATTTCATGTTTCTGCTACCGGCGATCAATGACAATGAGCTGAAATCTTGGGCGGCACAATTATTCGTCCGCAAATTCGATTGTCTTCACGAATTCCACGAATATTTCGCAATTCACATCAATCTACCGCTAATACGAATAACCAATCTTCTTTATTATATCCATCACATCCATACGCTCCGTTTTCGTCAGCCTAAAATTCGGATCTACCTCCACGGAATAACAAGTCAAACCAGATTTTTTAGGACATGCGAAATAGAAATCTGGCACTGGCATTGCAACCCCGTCTCCGAAAATTCGATTAACATGGGCAATCGTCCCACTAAAATACACCCCTCGATATTCTCGTTGCCAGGAAATTATCCTGTAGTATCTCCCCCCGGAGTCCTCGGAGGCGATTACCTCTTTCGCTGTCACTCCTTGATCGTCTGACATAGGACCGGCGACATCACTAGATGGAGGGTTTTGGAAATTAAATTTTCGACACCCAAATTCAAGCATTGCAGGCACCCTCCTATTTTTTCCAAATATATTTATGCGAAATCGTATAGCAGTTGACATTTCACCCTCCTTTAAATTTACATTTACCGCCCTACTGACAACTTATTCCCCCATTTTATATCCGCATAATTGGCGCAGACGCGAGTGTTCCTCAGATACATCTTCCGCTTGCTTCGCATCAGCTGCGTGTGAAATAAAGCAGAGTAGACAGGATATTAAAATTAACCTCATCGCACACGCCCCCACTCACAATCGCCCTATTTTTTTAAAGAAATCACACTATCTCATGGGCTTAAATTTTATATCCACCGACCAGACAATCCTTGCGCACATTTATTAACATATACTATCGAAACCCTCACCCCACAATCAGAATCAACTCGCCACTCTTATCACACCAGACCACCAAGAAATACAAATCACACCTAAAGATAACAAATCACTCAGATTAATCCTCTTTGGGAAAAAATCTTATGGTTGACAAGACCTCAATGACCCGACCAAAGAACAATGGGTTAACCGTTAACGGCTGTGGAGCACTCTCCATCGCGCCTACAATGACATCTTCGTTATGAACAATACAAAACCTTATTACACTGAGAGATGTCGTTGTCTTGACGTTATCGTTAAACGCCATCACGAAGCCGATCCAATCTGCTCCCCTCAATTCCCGAAAAGCAACCATAGATTGACTAAAACGAGGCCGAACCCATTTTCCATCATTTAATCTCGCTGGACACTTTTGACTATTTGCCTCCCTAATTTTGGCTAATTGCTCGGAAGATTCTCGACCTGATTCATCCCATGTGAAATTCTCCCTTCTCTCGCACATCACGCCAAACCAGCCTCCATGGTTTCCGCCAGGACTTTTAAACGACCAATCGTAACCAGATTGCATTTCAGCCTGACTCAAGTAAGGAATACTATTATTTTTTAATCTTTTTTTAGAAAAATAAAAAATAACATCTGGATCATTGAATTTTACATGCCACCCAACACCTAGATTCAATGCATACCGACAGTCCCTCTGCTCAATCATGAATTCACTCGGCCCCTCGCTTAATTGCACCTCCCCCACTCTATTTCCAATAACTATCCGCCCATCACCCCCTGCACGCGCAGAGTTTATAAGCAATACGATCGATGACAGAATAATGATTAATCTGAAAATATCCATCACCATGCCTCCCGCCGAACATAACCTTCTGGCAGCAAGCTTTGGGATCCGTCTGCCAACTTAAAAGAAGTAAGATCAAACAAGACAACTTGGGCATTTGCAAATGCCAAAAATCTGGCTTGGATCCCCCAAATGGATGAATATGAACTAGATGGGAACCCAGTATTTACGGTTCCAGCAACTTTCCCGAAGGCCAAATTTTCGTAAAAATACCGATTCCCTTGAGCGGTGCTAAGCGACCTCATGGTGCTGCCGGGTGTCTGATAATAATCATCGGCACCTCGTGCCGCCCCGGACCATGCCCAGTATGCCCCAGCACTGTCGGCTGCCTCGAATGGATCGGTAGTCTTATTTCTTCGATTGACTATCAATGCTGATATTTGCGTTGATGCATCACTCAGTGAATTGGTTGGATCGTACATCGTCTTTTTTCCATTCACCACCGGCCTATTATTATTTGCTTGTATAGTGCGCTGCTCCAAGACAGACTTAGCTTGCAAAGCAGTATCTATCCCAGAAAAGTCCCAGTATCTTATATAATTACTCGCGTGCGTTAATTGAAGAAATCCACGCCCATCCCAAGGCTTGTACCAAAAAGGAGAGTTTTCGCTAAACTTCTGAAACCACTGAGTCTCCTGCGTGGCATTCCCCATAAAACAGGCGGTACGCACAAGTGATGTTATTCCATATTTTCTAAATGCCTTGTTAAGTTCAATACGCCGCTGAAATGCGCTACTGGTGTTTGATAACACTGGATCAGCACCGACTATAGAAACCGGATTCCAGTTCCAGTTCCCATTACTCTTGTCAGCTGTATAGCTGGGAAGCAGTTGAGCCAACTCGACTCGACTCAGCCACCCACATCGCCTGAAATGGCGAACAAATGCAAGTGGATGAAAGAACCAGAATCTCTTATCAGTCCCTAAAGGGGTCTTATCCAGAAACTGGAATTTCTGCAAGAATTCTATGAACTTCGTATATCCTTCCGGATCGATGTCCTTGCGTTTTCCAAAAAAACCATCCGGGTCATTCAGTCTCTGGTAGCGGGCCTCGTTGCCGCTAGCATCCCACTCACTCGGGGCATGGCAAACGAAGCCTCTGAGCTTTTGCCGCACCTCTGCGTGAGTTTCTATGTATGCGGCGAGCTTGCCTTCCTGTGCATATCCCGGGCCCATTCTTTCGTCAGGGGTTTCTGCTTCCTCGACTACGGCTACGATCTTGCGCAACTCGTCGTAGTCGCACATGCCATCCTCACTGAATGGTGTGTTGCCTTCGTCGATTTTCTGCCAGCCCGTATGAAACGGGAAGTCCGCATCAGACAGCTTTTGGATCGCGTTCTGGCTGATGTCGATGTAGCCCTGCTTGCCCGTCTCGAAAGTCACAGAAACCCATGTTTTCTGGTCTGCGGCCGACAGCTTCGGGCTATCTCTCAAGATACGCCCGAACCGGAGCATCTCGTAGCCATCGCTCGGGCATTGCGGATAGAGCGCTGTGGCGCGCGCAAACATCTCGTACTCATAGTTCGCGTAGGCGTCCCGTATAGCGGAGGGGGTCAGGAGCGTGACGGTTCCATCTTTTTCAACCCAGGAACGCGTGTAGCGTTGCCCCCTGTGGAAATAGGCTTCGACATACAGCTTGCTATCGGCGTCCAACGTGCCCGCCTGCAGCGCAGGGAAATAAGTCGCGGCGGCCCCTACTTGACCGGGGGGCGCACTGACAAATGTCTGACCACCGGGGATCACGAAGTAGCTGTTCCCCCAATAGTCTTTTGATGCCGGGGTGGTGGGGTTCTCGTTTCCGAGCTGAATGGCATGGCCTGGCTGCTCGAACCATGCCGTGAAGTCGGCCTCGGTCATGAAGATTTCGAAATGCAGGTGGGGCTGGCCGTGACACGCACCGTAATATCCGAGGATATCCTTGCGATAGACCTTCAGATTCTGCGGAACTTTCACGCCATTGGTTGGATTTTCCAACCACTTTGGCAGTACGGTGGATGACCCTACGTCCGGCAGATTGTTCGGCAACGGCCCCACTTTCGTACGAATGCCATCCAGATCCAGCAGATGCATGTACAGGGAGTAGAAGGTGATACTCCGGCCCTCGCCCGTCTCGGTCGTGTGTTTGAGCAGCACAAAGCCGGTAGTGGAGTTCAAATCATCGCTGCCGTCGCTGTTTCTTTGTCCGTCAGTGACGGGCTTCTGGCTTACGAGATAAGCAATGACTTTACCGTCGGCGATCGCCCGTACAGGCTCGGTTTGCATGGTGGGTACCAGATGCGCGCCGCAATGCCAGCGGCGGTCAAATGCAATGGGGTAGACGCCGTGGTGACTCAGCTCGTACTTATCGACGACATCCATCATCGGATCGGTCCTGCTCGGGTCGCTGGAAGTCAGGCCATCGGCCGGGAGAAAGGGAGGGCTAATGATCATGATCTAGTGGGACGAAGGATACTGATCGCTGATTTGCAGGCGGCTCTTCGGCAGGCTCGGCAATGCATAGCTTTGGCCATCCGGGCCTTCGAACGTGAAGGACGCGGCTTTCACTTTGAAGGCCCCGGCGCAGAAGAATGTCGCGCTGTGCTTGTCGAATACCAGGTAGGCCCCGCTGCTGCCTATCACTACCTTCTGGCCGGCATTGATCACTACATCCTCGCTGGCGCTTGCGATATGCACGCGCTTGTCGGCAAACACATCCAGCGCGTCGTTTTGCGCTTGGATCTCGACCTTGCCTTTCGCTGCAAACAGCTTGATGCCTAGCCTTGAGGCGAACAGGGATAGCGCGTCACCGGCGGCGATGGCGATTTTCGCCAGTGCGCTGACATGGAAGCTCGCCTTCGTGGCGACATTGATGTCTCGTCCAGCAGCTACCGATACGCGCTCAGGAGTGGTGACGGCGATGCCGTTGGGTGCGGTCAGCATCATGACGGCCTGCTTCAGCCCGTTCACGCTGCTTCGCAGCCACTCGTTTTCGGCTTTCAAGTCGGCGATTTCGGCCTTGGACTGGCTGGCCGCGTTCGCCAAGGACTGCGCCTGGGCTAGAACTGAGCGCATTTCATTCATGGCCGCAGTCATGTCAAGTTGCTGGCCGTTGGCCTGCTGTTGCGTCCATGCGGTAAACAGCAAACCGCGACCGGCCCGCATTGCGCCCGTCGAATCCGTACGCAGCTCAAAGCCCTCCCCCCGCTTTTTCTTCTGGCGATCAACGAGGTAGCCAAGGTTGAGCTGGGTCTTGCCACCATACTCAGTGGAAAGCTTGATGCTCTCCTCTCCCTTCCAGTCCTCCATGCGCAGCTTGTTGTTGCTCTGCGTCTTGATCAGGTTGCGCGACAGCCACCGGTCCCGGGTGGTGATCAGGTCCTCCTGCCGGCTGTTATGCAGCGCGTGCGCGATATAGGGCTTGTTCGGGTTGCCATCGCGAAAGGCTATCGCGACTTCGGTGCCGTCGATGAGCGGGAAGTGGAACCCGGTATGCAGACCGCCGGCATACGGTTTTGCCAGGGGTATGGCCGCGCTTTCCATGCCCTTCGGCCATGGCTCAAAATCAAAATCGAAGCGGACGATGTAGTGGCCCGCTTTTGTCAGGTACGCGTATTGATATTGGCCGGGCGAGGTGATGCGCGCGCTCAGCGTGCCCTGGATTTTTGGCCAGTTTTCCTCGTCCAGCGGCAGGCGAAAGCGCCGGTCCGACGGGATGGCCTTGTACGTGTTGCGGTAAGCGGCATCACGCCCCCCGGTATGGATGACTTCGGTGATGACCTGCCCGTTGGGGGCTTCGGCCAATGGCTCATCCATGCGCAGGATGCAGCCGGAGTGCAGTCTGAGCACGTTGCTCTCGCCCGCATAGACAAGCTGGCCGGCCAACAGGGCCTCGTGGCGCAGTTGCGCCTCCCACTTCGCCTCGGCTATGTCCAGATGATGCGTGCCGTAGATATACTGCTGGCCGTAAGTTGTCTTGTCCTTGCGCGCGACGTTGGCCTCGCCCTTGATGGGCTCCCACGCCTGATCCGGGTTGTAGTCGGCGACCAGGACCGATTCGGGCACGGTCCTGGCGTGCACCTGGATGTCGGATACCGCCTCGATGCCGGCTTCGAGCCCGGCGGTCTCGCGATATGGCACGCGCAGTTCGGGCTGGTAGACGTAGTGGTCGATGTCATCGCCGAAGACGATCATCTCGCCGAACTTTCCCGGGATGAAGTAGCAATACAGCCCTTCCTGGCGCATCAGCAACTGGACATATTCCCAGTCGGATAGCTGGTACTGGAGGCGGAATTTATGCTGGGTGTACTTGCGGCGCACCTTGAGGGAAAACTGGTGGCCCCGGAGCTCGTGCCGGCGCAGGATAGCCTCGATGATCTCGGGGGCCGTCTTGTTCTGGTAGATGCGCGTGATCCGGACAAGTTCGAGCCGCGCGGCCAGCGGCCTGAGCACGATTTCGTAGGCGAAGAAATCGCGCGTGCGTTTCGTGCGTGAGAACGCCGATATCCACCCCGCGAACCGGCGCGGTTCGCTGCCGTCGCCAGGGTCGATCACGAAGGTCGCGTCACGATTGAGGTATTCAGCCCGGTCGAGTTCCAGCGGGTGGGTCAGCCGGATCGTGACGGTATAGAGCTCTCCCAATCGCTCCACTGCCTCGAACGACACCACCGACAGTTCCGCCGCGCTGGCCGCGCGAGGAACGTCCAGATGATAAGCCTGGCGCCCGGGCATCCTTGTGCCGTATGCCTCGAATTTGTCGATAACGCCCATGTCTTCTCCGTTGTCACGCCTGCCGCTTCGCGGCAAGATTCCTGGCGGATTGGTTGCGCACGCCAGGAACGACGAGTGACTTGATGCTTGGCATCGCGGCTCACCATGCAACCACGTCTGTTCGAAGTCCGGGCTGCGAAACGCTGTGAGCTTGGCGCTCCGGCCCGATTCGGAAAACATGCTACTGGGTGAGTGCGGAGAGGATCAATCGGACGTGTCCTATTTTTTGAAGAAATTTTGGCTACGCCGGTATGGCGGCAGCCCGTGAAGCGACGACGGAATAGCGGTGGCCACTCGAAAATCGGAATGCGGAAATTTCCTATTCTTCGATGGGCCGCGCCGGGCACCCGCAGGAAGTACGCCTAATGTGCACCACTGTGGGCGTCCCGTTGTTCAACCGGATCCGTCATGGTCTTCACTCCGTTGTCCGCTTGATCGAACCTGACGCAGGACTCTAAACGGTTTCCAACATGACGAAAATGTTGTTTTTACGAATTTCAAAAAACATGACAATTTTTGAGAAAATTCGTACTTGTCCGATTTATCTCGCATAGGCCCCCATGCTACTAATTCCGACTGGCTGCCTTACTGATCGTTACCGCAAGAACTGAAGAGCGTTTAAATCAGAGATAAAAAGGAACAAACGATGGCTGAGAGTTTCCAGAACGAAGTGCCTAAGGCACGGGTCAATATCAAGCTCGACCTGCACACCGGTGGCGCGCAGAAGAAGGTCGAACTGCCGCTCAAGCTGCTGGTGATGGGCGACTACAGCAACGGTCAGGACACGCGGGCGCTCGCCGAGCGTGAGAAGGTGTCCATCAACAAGAACAACTTCAATTCTGTCCTCGCCGACTTCAACCCGAAGGCAAGGATCGCGGTCGAGAACACCTTGGTCGGCGACGGTACCGAGCTGCCGGTTGACCTGGACTTCCGCTCGATGGACGACTTCAAGCCGGAAGTCGTCGCCGGGAAGGTGCCCGAGTTGCGTGCGCTGATGGCGGCCCGCAATCTGCTGCGCGACCTGAAGTCGAACCTGCTCGACAACGCGATGTTCCGCCGCGAACTGGAAAAGATCCTCAAGGACCCGGCCTTGTCCGAGCGCCTGCGCACAGATCTGCAGAAGATCGGCGAAGCCGCGCCGGCCTCACCATCCGCCCAATAAACGTCTTCCTTGAGGAATGAATCCCATGGCAAAGCATGAAATCGCCGCGCGCGCCAATAGCGAAGCAGACACCGCGGTCCTGGATGCACCCGGCAAGAGCGTCTACGAGTCCCTGTGCGAGAAGATCAACCTGACACCGGTCAAGGCCACGCGCCCGGTGGAGTCTTTCCAGAGCGCCGACGCGCTCGCCGAGTCGTCGCTGGATGAACGCGTCGCCCAGGCGATGAATGTGTTCCTGAAGATGATCCAGGACTCGTCGCAGCAGGTGGACCGTCTTGACAAGAGCTTGCTTGATTTCCATATTGAGCACCTTGACCAGCAGATCAGCCGCCAGCTGGACGCGATCATGCACAACGAGACGTTCCAGCAGATCGAATCGGCTTGGCGCGGCCTCAAGTTCCTTGTCGATCGCACCGACTTCCGCAAGAACGTCAGGATCGAAGTGCTGGACGCCTCGAAAGACGCGTTGCGCCAGGATTTCGAGGATACGCCCGAGATCATCCAGAGCGGCCTGTACCTGCACACCTACATCCAGGAATACGACACGCCGGGGGGCGAGCCGATCGGCTCGATCATCTCGAACTACGCGTTCGGCCGCGGCCCGCAGGATATCGCCCTGCTGCGCAATATCTCCAAGGTCTCCGCCGCGGCGCATATGCCGTTCATCGGCTCCGTCTCGCCGGCCTTCTTCGGCAAGGAATCGATGGAGGAGGTGGCCAGCATCCGCGACATCGGCAACTACTTCGATCGCGCCGAGTACTTGAAGTGGAAGAGCTTCCGCGAGTCGGACGATGCCCGCTATATCGGCCTGACACTGCCGAATTTCCTGGCGCGGCTGCCCTATGGGCCGGAAACCGTGCCGGTACGCGCCTTCAACTACACCGAGGCGGTCAAGGGCCCGGATCACACCCGCTATCTGTGGGCCAATGCTTCGTTCGCGTTCGCCGCGAACATGGTGCAGAGCTTCATCAAGAACGGCTGGTGCGTGCAGATTCGCGGCCCGCAGGCCGGCGGCCTGGTCGAGGACCTGCCGATCCACCTGTATGACCTGGGCACGGGCAACCAGGCCAAGATCCCGACCGAAGTGCTGATCCCGGAAACGCGCGAGTTCGAGTTCGCCAATCTGGGCTTCATCCCGCTGTCCTACTACAAGAACCATGACTTCGCGTGCTTCTTCTCCGCTCATTCGGCCCAGAAGCCAGCGCTCTACGACACCAAGGAAGCCACCGCCAACAGCCGCGTCAACGCGCGCCTGCCGTACATCTTCCTGCTCTCGCGGATTGCTCACTACCTGAAGCTGATTCAGCGCGAGAACATCGGCACCACCAAGGACCGCCGCCTGCTGGAGCTGGAGCTGAACACCTGGGTCAAGACGCTTGTGACCGAGATGACCGATCCGGGCGACGAGTTGCAGGCTTCCCATCCGCTGCGGGAGGCCAAGGTGATCGTCGAGGATATCGAGGACAACCCGGGCTTCTTCCGCATCAAGCTTTTCATCGTGCCGCACTTCCAGATTGAAGGCATGGACATCAATCTGTCGCTCGTGTCGCAGATGCCGAAAGCGAAGAACTGATCGGCCACGATCAGTCTCGATTAGCGCTGACATCACGTAGCGCCGCTGCACGCTGGCTCGACAGCCGCCGTGCGGCGCTCCCATGCGGAAAGGGCCTTTCCGCGTAACGGCCGATCACAATGAAGATAACCAGACCGCTGTGGACGCAGGGCATTTTCATGACCCCGCAGCATTTCCAGCAACAGGCACTGTGGGACCGGTATGCCGACGAGTGCGTCGCGCGCCTTGCCAGCCCCGATCCGTGGGGTACTGTTCGCGTCGCCCTTGACCAGCAGGCTTTGTCCATTCATCGTCTGGTGGTGACTTCCCTGGCCCTGCGCCTGCCGGACGGCACGGTAATCGACACCGAGACGGCGGACCGCACGCCCGCCGCACGCGATCTGCGCGACGTGCCGGCGCACATCGACACCGTGATCGTGCAGATCGGCCTGCCGCTGATGGATGCGCAAGGCGGCAACTGCATCGAGGCCGGGGAACGGCCGGCCCGGCCGCGCCGCTTTGTGCGCGAGTATCTGGAGGTCGCCGACCTGCATGGGGAAGGCAAGGAAGAGATCAGCGTTGAGCGGCATGCCGTGGCGCTGCTGTTCGATTTCGAATCGCATGTGGATTATGTGACCTGCCCAGTTGCTCAGCTGGTGCGCACGCCCCAGGGGCGCTTCGAGCCCGATCCGGCCTTTGTGCCGCCCTGCCTCTTCCTGTCGGCAAGCGACCGGCTCACCGAACGCATGAAGCGGCTCTCCGAAATACTGAGCGCCAAGAGCGCGAGCCTGTCTGTGCGCCGTCGCGAGCGATCCGACCAGATTGCCGATTTCGCGGTTGCCGATGTGGCGTTGTTCTGGCTGCTGCACAGCGTCAACAGCACCTGGCCGGAGCTGGCTCGCCTGTGCGCCGTGCCACAGCAGCATCCAGAGCGGCTCTATGGCATCCTCGCGCGTCTGGCCGGGTCGCTGCTGACGTTTTCCACCAAGGAGACCTTGCAGGCCATCCCGCCTTACGACCACCTCGCACCGGAGCCCGTGTTCGCGGAACTGGAGTCGCTGATTCGTACCCTCCTCGACACGGTGATCCCGTCACGGGTGGTACCGGTGACGCTGGAGCGCTTGCGGCCCGCTGTCTGGGTCGGCAAGATCCTCGACGAGCGCCTGGTCGAAGGCGCGGAGTACTACCTGTCCGTCCAGGCGGGCGTTCCCGCCCATGCGCTGCTCGAACAGCTGCCGCGTCTGTGTAAGGCGGGCGCGCCGGACGAGGTCGAGCAGATCGTCAATTCCGCGCTGCCCGGCATCCCGCTGCGGACGATGTCGCGCCTGCCCGCGGCGATCCCCGTGCGCATCGAGAACCAGTATTTCGCGCTCGACAGCGCGCACCCCGCATTCAAGCGCATGCTGGCTGCGCGGGCCTGCCAGTTCTACGTTCCCGCTTCGCTGCCGGACGTATCACTTGAACTCTTCGCGGTATTGCCGGCATGACAACCCTCTCCACCTCGATGCTGCCGCTCGCCTTGCGCGATACGGCCCTGACCGTCACTGAACTCGCTGACGATACGAAACCCATGGGGTTCAAAGCCTTCCAGGCAATGTGCCTCGAGCAGGTGTCGCGCCTGCGTGAGGAGCTCTCGGCTGCCGGCCAGCCGGCCGACGTCGTCGAGGACGCCGTCTATGCCCAATGCGCTTTGCTGGACGAAGTCGCGCTGGGCAGGCTGCCCGACGACGACCGCGACGCGTGGGAACGCGAGCCCCTGCAGGTGCGGGAGTTCCAGAGCCACGATGCCGGGCAAGCGCTGATCGCTCGCATCGAGCGGCGTCTGGGCGAGGCGAAGCCCGTGCTGCCGCTGCTCACCGTCTTCTACGCGACATTGGGGCTGGGTTTCCAGGGCAGGTTCGCGCTGGATGGCGCCAGCGAGCGTATCGCGCTGATGCAGGCGATCGATGAACGGCTGGAGCGTGCCGGATGGCGCAGGTCGGACGGCCCGGTGCTGGTGACGGATGGCAAGGCGCATCGATGGTGCGCGCATCTGTCGCCGCTCGCCTGGATCACGATCTCCTGCGTCGGCGCGGGCCTCGTCTACCTCGCGCTGGACCGGTGGCTAGCCGCAGCGATCGTGCCGCTCGCTGGCTGAAAAGGGTATTCGTGACCGGCTACCCCTACCGCACACTCGTCGGCTGGATCGCAGCGCTCGCGCTGGCGTGGCTGGCGCTCAGCTCGCCATGGCCGGCGACATGGAACCTGCTGCTCGCGGCCTTCACGATCGGGCTGGCGCTTCTGACGATCATCGTTGCCACGCGGCGGGTGCGCGCACGGCAGAGCGCTTCGCAACCGGTGCTGCAAGCCGTCGACGCATCGCTGGATGGGCTGCCGCGTGGTATCCGGCGCAATACACCGCTGGTGTTGGCCATCGGGGACGCATCGGGCGCCCCGCCGCTGGCATTCGGCGAGGATCTGGTCCGAATCACGGACGCTGCGATCTGGGTACGTGTCGACGACCCGGCCCGGCTGGCGCACGTGGCTGATGCACTCAAGCGCTGGCGCGCGGGGCAGGGCCCGGATGCCGTCGCCTACCTGATTGGCGCCGACCAGGCCCGCGATACGGCCGCGCTGAACGCCGGGCTTCGGCGTTGGCGCTCGGCCATTGGCGAGGCCAGCCGTGGGGTTGGCTACGGCCTGCCGGTCTGCGTCGCCGTGTACGTGGAAGAAGCCCCCCGAAGCCACGGTCCCGCGGAAGATAGTCCGTGGTTCGGCGTCTGCGGCACCAAGGTGCTGCAAGGCGCTACGCTGCCTGCCCAGATTGCCGCACTCGTCCTGCAGTACGGGCAGGCAGCGCTGCCAGCGGATCGCGAGGCCCGCATGCACCGCGCCGCACGGCTCGATGCCCTGGCGCGCTGGGCCTGCGGCGCCTTGCTCCCTGCGCTGCTCGATAACCAACGCGGCAGCCGTCAGGTGCACGTCGCAGCGTTCGGCGTGACCGCCACCGAGGGCATCCCCGCCACGGATTCGTTGTATGCCCGCTTCATCGAGCAAGCGACCGCGCTGACGCGCATCGCCAAGGACGGCCGCCGTGCACGCTACCCGCTGCCGGATCCCCTGATCCGGGGCATCGCCCTGCAGCCCGTGCGGCGCGCGCTACCGCGCGCCCTCGCCCACGCCTTTGCCTGGCTCGCGTTGGCCTTCTGCGCCGCCGCGGCGGCTTCCGCCTGGCAGAACCGTGCCCTGGTCGCACGCGTGGTGGGCGATATGGCGCGCTATCGCGCCATTGGACCGGAGCATGACGCCGCCCGTGTCGATGCGCTGCAGGCCATCAAGCGCGATCGCGACGAACTCGCTCAATACGCACGCGTCGGCGTACCGCTGCGCCTTGGCCTGGGTTTCTATCGTGGCGCCAGCTTGCTGACGCCGCTCCATGCCCTGATCGCCGCGTATCAACCGCCGGCGCCGCCGCCGTCAACCATCGAACTGGACAGCCTGTCGCTCTTCAAGAGCGGTAGCGCGGCGCTCAACCCCGGCTCGAATCGCGTGCTGATCGGCGCGCTGGAGATGATCAAGGCCCACCCGTACAAGCGCGTGCTGGTGGCCGGGCACACCGATACCGCCGGCAATCCTCGCAGCAACCTCAAGCTCTCCGAGGCCCGCGCGGCGTCAGTGCGCGACTGGCTGGCCGACGCGGCAGGCTTGCCGCCGACCCGGTTTGCGATTCAAGGCTATGGCGATACCCGTCCCAAAGCCGCCAACGACACCGAAGCGGGGCGCGCCGCCAACCGACGTGTCGAGATCACGCTCGTCCCCGATTGTCGCGACGGTGATCGCGACAGCCGGACAACTTTGGGCCATCCGGCCTGTTCATTCCAGTAGAAGGAGAAAGAAGCAATGGCAATTCCCGCATACATGTGGATCAAGGACGATGGCGGCGCCGATATCAAGGGCTCGGTCACGGTCAATAGCCGCGAGGGCAGCGTCGAGGTGGTCGCCTTCGATCACGCCGTCAGCATTCCGACGGACTCCAATACCGGCAAGCTCACCGGCACGCGCGTGCACAAGCCGGTGGTGTTCACCAAGGAAACCGATGCCTCGACGCCGTACCTGTACAAGGCGGTCACCAGCGGCCAGACCCTGAAGTCGGTGGAGATCAAGTGGTACAAGATCGACGACGCCGGCAAGGAAAAGGAATACTTCAACACCAAGCTCGAAAACGTGAAGGTGGTCGGCGTCACCCCGAAGATGCTGGACATCAAGAACCCGGCCTTCGAGAAGCACAACCACCTCGAAGACATCGAGTTGCGCTACGAAAAGATCACCTGGTCGTACAAGGACGGCAACATCATCCACTCCGACAGCTGGAACGAGCGCTCGTAATACGGGCCCGGCCGGCTTCCGCCGCCGGCCTGCCATCTCGCGCGGACCCGGCGTAAGGGCCGCGCACTCCCCCTTTCACCCCGAGTCCTTCTTCTCCTCCATGACTGCCCGCGACCTCTCTGCGTTTCTGCGTCGTCTCAACGACCATTGCGCCCGTGCCCTGGCCGACGCCGCCAGCCTCTGCGAAACACGCGCCCACCGGGACATCGAGGTCGAACACTGGCTGATCAAGCTGCTGGAGCTGGGCGACGGTGATCTGCTGGCAATCCTGCGGCGCTATGAACTCGATGTGGACGGCATCTGGAACGGGCTGCTCGCCGCCATCGAGCGCCTGCCGCATGACCTGCGGGGCAAGCCTGGCCTGTCGCAACGCCTCGGCCAGTGGCTGGAGGCCGCATGGATGCGCGCATCGCTAGAAGCCGCGACGCCCGGAGAATCCACGTCAATCCGCTCCGCACACCTGCTGGCCGCACTGGCCGAAACACCGCACTTGCTGCGCGCGCCCGGCGCCTGGCCGCTGTTGAGCGTATCCGCCGTCCAGATCGAGCGGCTGATGCACGAACTCGACAACATCTCGACCGAGGCAGCCGCTCGCGGCGCTGGCGAGCCGGCCGGACCGGCTCGCGCCCCGTCGTCGTCAGCGCCGGTCACTGCCGCCGCGCCCGCCCCAACCCGGTCGATACCCGGTCAGGCCGATACAACGGCGCTGGCCCGCTTCACGACTGACGTCACCCAGAAGGCCCGCGACGGCAAGATCGATCCCGTTTTTGGCCGCGACGTCGAGATTCGCCAGATGGTCGACATCCTGGCGCGGCGGCGCAAGAACAACCCGATCCTGGTTGGCGAGCCTGGCGTGGGCAAGACGGCGCTGGTCGAAGGCCTTGCGCTCAAGATCGCGCAAGGCAATGTCCCGGCTGTCATACAGAACGTCACCGTGCTGACGCTGGACCTGGGCCTTCTGCAGGCAGGCGCCGGCGTCAAGGGCGAATTCGAGCAACGCCTCAAGAACGTGATCGAAGCCGTGCAGCAATCGCCAACGCCGGTGCTGCTTTTCATTGATGAAGCCCACACGCTGATCGGTGCGGGCAACACCGCGGGCGGCGCCGATGCCGCCAACCTGCTCAAGCCCGCCCTGGCGCGCGGCGAACTGCGCACGATCGCGGCGACAACGTGGTCCGAATACAAGCAGTACTTCGAGCGCGACGCCGCGCTGGAGCGGCGCTTCCAGATGGTGAAGGTCGACGAGCCCGATGACGACGGCGCCTGCCTGATGCTGCGCGGCCTGAAGGAGCGGTATGCGCAGCACCATGGCGTACACATCACCGATGCGGCCATCGCCGCCGCCGTGCGGCTGTCGCGCCGCTATCTGACCGGACGCCAACTGCCGGACAAGGCCGTCGATCTGCTCGACACCGCCGCAGCCCGCGTGCGCATGAGCCTGGAGGCCACGCCGGTTGCCATCTCCTCCTGCGAGGCAGAACGCGAGGCGCTGGAGGTCGAGCGGGCTGCCCTGCTGCAGGACCAAGGGGCCATCGGCGCGGATGTCGGCAAACGACTGGTGGCCATCGATGGCCGGCTGGCTGCGCTCGCCATTGAGCTCGAACAGTTTGAACGCGCCTTTGCCGAACAGAAGGGGGCCGCCGAGACACTGATCGCGTTGCGTGCGCAATGGCAAGCCGCCGCCGACGAGTCGGCACGGCGGGACCTGGCGCCATCGATCCAGGCCGCCCGCGAGATGCTGACCAGGCACGGCCAGGCCGCGCTGATCCACGCGGAAGTAGACGAGACCGCCATTGCACAGGTGATCGCCGACTGGACAGGAGTTCCGGTCGACAGCCTGCTGTCCAGCGAGCTGGCCACCTTGCTGGCGCTGGAACGGCGTTTGGGGCACATCGTGGTCGGCCAGGACGAGGCGCTAGCCGCGCTCAGCAAGAGCTTGCGGGCCGCCAAGGCGGGACTCAAATCCGAGGAGGCACCGCTGGGCGTGTTCCTGCTGGTGGGGCCTTCGGGCGTGGGCAAGACCGAAACGGCGCGCGCGTTGGCCGACCTGATGTTCGGCGGCGAGCGTTCACTTGTCACGATCAACCTGTCCGAATACCAGGAAGCCCACACGGTCTCGCAGCTCAAGGGTTCGCCACCGGGGTATGTCGGCTACGGGGAGGGTGGCGTTCTGACCGAAGCGGTCCGTCAGCGGCCCTACAGCGTCATCCTGCTCGACGAGGTCGAGAAGGCGCACCGTGACGTACTGAATCTGTTCTACCAGGTCTTCGATCGCGGCTTCATGCGCGACGGCGAAGGCCGGGTGATCGACTTCCGCAATACCGTCATCCTGATGACCTCGAATCTCGGCAGCGAGCAGATTCTGGCGGCCGCAGACGCTGCCGTCGCGGCCGGCGCCGAGCTCGCCACCGGCACGCTGATGGAAGCGATCCGCCCGTTGCTGATCGACCACTTCCAGCCGGCACTGCTGGCACGCTTCCAGACCATTGTCTACCGCCCGCTGTCGGCCGACGCCATGGCATTGATCGTGCGGATGAAGCTCGGCAAGGTGACCGAGCGTATCGCGCGGCGCTTTGGCGTGCCGCTGCGGTGCGGCGACGCGCTGGTGGACGAACTGGTGCGAGCCTGCCTGCTGCCCGATTCAGGAGCCCGCAATATCGACAGCCTGCTCGATCGGCAGATCCTGCCGGTACTGTCGCGTGAGTTGCTGGTGCGCATGTCTGAGCAGCAGGCGCCGGCGTCGATTCACCTGACATTCTCCGAGGGCGATGGTATCGGCCTGGACTTCGAGGAGCCTGCAACGACCACCGGGGCCAACGCGTGACACGGAGCGGGCCGGGCCTCTTTGAGGCGGTGACGGGCTACTTTGCGAACGGCGTGGCCGTCGACGATTTCGATGCGGCGACGCAGACGTTCCTGTCCGTGCGGGACAACATCCAGCGCATCCTCAATAGCCGTCGCGGCAGCCTGGCGCATCTGCCGGATTATGGGCTTGGCGACCTGTCCAGGATCTACCGGCACCTACCCGCGTCGGCACACACGCTCAAACGCGAGATCGAAACGACGCTGCTGCGCTACGAGCCGAGGCTGAAATCCATTGACATCGCGATCGAAGAAACCGAACCGGGCATGTTGCTCAGCTTTACCATGAGCTGTCTGCTGCATCAGTCCGGGCTGGTGCGATTCGGCACCCACTTCACGCCGGATGGGCAGACCCGCCTCAAGCTGCTGAAAGCGGAACGTGACCGTGAGTGAGTGCGTGACCGAGCCATAGCGGCCCATCATCCTCACCCCTATCAACGACTCACCTCCCCCTGCCCGCGGTCTCCGATGGCAGCTCCCCAAAAAACGCCCGATACTGCGCAGCGAACCGCGGCAGATGATTAAACCCCCACCGTGCCGCCACCACGCCCACCGGATCCTGCGCCTGCCGTCCACCCAACGCCTGCCTCACCCCATTCATCCGCAAAGCCCGAACAAACTCCAGCGGGGCCAACCCGGTCACTTCATTGAAGCTGTATTGCAGCGTGCGCCTTGAAACCCCAAGCCGTTCACACAGTGCCAGAACACTCCAGGGCGCCTCGGGCGCAGCGCGCACCATCTCATACGCCTGTGCGACCAGCCGCCGCCGCGCAGGCGGCGTAGGCAGCAGTGCATCCCCAATGTCATGCGTCAGGGTGGACACCACCGCCATCAGCAACGCATCGCGCATGGCGCTCGCGACAAAGCGCTGGTTGAATACTTCGCTCTGCATGGCTGACGCAGCCAGCACCGCCAGCATCGCCGCCCGGAAATCCTCGGAGGCGGCGCGCCGCACCTCCGTGGCCGGCTGCAAGCGCGCGATCAACTCCGGAACCCCCTCGCGCTCCATCACGCGTTGCAGCGCGGGCAGCGGCAGCGTCACGCCGAGCAAGTCCAGCGAGGGCGGGGTGCGCATGGCCAGCGGCTGGCCGTTGCCGGCGCGCAGCACGGTGTCGCCGCTCATCCGGTAGCCGGAGAACCAGCCATCGGCACACTCGCGGTGGGGCAAGGCGATGGAAAGATAGCCGCGCCGTGCCTCGCCTTCCTCCAGCAACGCCTGGTTGGTGCGTTCGCGGAAGACGTGGACGTCGCCATAGGTAGCCTGCTGCACTTGCGCAAGAAAATGCCCGGGCGTGAGCTGCTGGTAGCGCTGCTGCCAGCCGTCCAGGCCAGTTGCCGCCATGGCGGCCTCGGTGGCAACCAAGTGGCGTACCGGGCGCCCGCTGGCGCCTGTGTCGAGGGGCTCGGTGTTGCTGTGCATCGGTGGCAGCCTGTTGGGGCGATTGACACCATCGGCGGCGGGTGGGCGTGGCCCGGCGCGCAAGGGCTCTTGTGCAGGCACTGCGCGATGATTGTATCGCCAGGCCAGGCAAGCGTCGATGCGCGGCGCAGCAGGCCCGCGGCACCTGGATGAGCGTCCTTGCATTTGTTGACAGTAGCCGACGCGGCCTCGCCATAGAATGCTGCGCTATTCATGGCGGGCATAGATATGGGATCGCGATCCGAACGGTACAGGTTGCTGGGCTACGTCGCGCTTTGCATGGTGGCGTTCGCGCTCGTCACCGTGCTGTGCGTGACGCTGCAGGACGGCAACGAGCAGCGCGCGGAGCGCAAGGTCCGCCAGATGGACAGCCGCGCCACGGCCACCGCCGCAGGCCAGGCTGGGCAACCAGCGGTCACGCGCGCATCGCGCTGAGCGCCAGCGAGCGGATCAGCAGGGCAGGAAGATCGTGAAGGTGGCGCCGGCACCCGCGGCGCTGGTCAGCTTGATCTCTCCGCCATGACGCTCCACCACGGTCTTGACAAAGACCAGCCCCAACCCGCTGCCGGCGGGCGCATCCTGCTCGGTGTCGCGCAGGCGCGCGAAGGGCTGGAACAGGCGGCCCTGGTCTTCCTCGGCGATGCCCCGGCCCTGGTCCGCCACATCGATGGCCAGCCCCTGCGGCACGCGATACAGGCGCACGGTCACGGTCGTTTGCGGCGGACTGAACTTGATGGCATTGCTCACCAGGTTGGCAATCGCCCGCACCAGCAGCACCGGCTCGGCCAGGAGCTGCGACTGCTCCTCTTCCACGTCGACTTCCACCTTCAGTTCGATCCGTGCGGCGCTGGCCAGCGCCCAGAGCTCGTCGGTGGCGTCCAGCACCACCCCGGCCAGGTCGACCTCGATGAAGTCAAGGTGCGTCGCTTCCGCACGCGCCAGCCGGATAAAGTCGTCCGCGAGGTCCAGCGTGCGGTTGGCGTGCTCGCCGATGCGGGCCAGCAGGGCTGCCTCCGGCAACGCCCGGCCAGGCTCGTTCTGCAGGTCGATCAGGGCAAGAATGGAGGACTGCGGGGACCGCATGTCGTGCGAGATAAAGCGCAGGGACTCCTCGCGGCGCCGCTCGGCCATGCGCACCTGGGTGATATCGATAACGCTGACGATCAGGCCGGCGACACCGCCGGTGTCGCTGCGCAGCGGCGCGCCACGCAGCAGCATGGGGTGTTCGTCGCGCGCTTCGAGCTCCACCCCGGGCGGCGCCTGCACCGGGTGCGCGGCGTCGGCCTCGCCCTCGGCATAGACGCTGCGCAACTGGTCCCAATAGTCCAGCCCGGCCTTGGGCTGGACGAATACTTCGTTGATCAGCTCGCGAATGCCAGGGCGCGGCGCGCTCATGTCGCCCAGAGACCCGAGCGTGCGCGGCGCCAGCAGCAGGCCGCGCCGGTTGGCGAGCAGCACGCGGCCGCCGGGATCGCAGATCACGGTGGCTTCGGGCAAGCCTTCGAGCCCGTCCGCCAGGAATTGCCGCAAGTCCCGCAGGCGCGTGGTCATGCGGTAGACCGCGCGCATGCGGGTGTCGAGGTTGCGGCCCGATTTGCGGCCCGAATTGCGGCCCGACTCGCCCTCGCCGGCGGGCATGGCCAGCAGGCCGGGCTCTTGTTCGAGCTGTGCGAGCTCGTCGGTGAGGAACTGCAGCGCCGCTTCCTGGCGCCGCCAGCTCCACAGCGGGTAGAGCAGGCCGCAACCCAGCACGGCGCTGGCCGGCGCGAACCAGAAGTGCCCAAACACGACCAGCAGCAGGCTGGCGGCCAGCGTGCCGGCCAGCAGCACCACCGTAACCAGCAGCGCGTTGCGCGGCGTCAGCATCAGCGAGGCCAGGCTCGCCAGCAACACCGGCAGCAACGTGCACAGCCAGAACCAGGGCGCCGGCAGCGTGACGATGGCCGTGTCGCGCTGCAGCGTCTGCATGGCGTTGGCGATGATTTCCACACCGCTCATGCCGTGGCCGTTGCGCGATACCGGTGTGGGGAACACGTCGCCCAGCCCGCTCGCCGTGGCGCCTACCAGTACGGACTTGCCGCGGAAGAAGTCGCGCGGCAACGTGCCGCCCAGCACGTCGAGTACCGAGACCTGCCGGAACGTCCCGGGCGGCCCGGCAAAGGGAATGCGCAACCGGTAGTCCCGGGTCCAGCCGTCGGCACCGCGCTCGTCCGCAGGACCGTCATGTCGGTAAGCGGACACCGGCCGCGGCGGCTTGCCGAAGCCGACCATCACGGCCGAGAAATGATTGAGCTGGCTGCCCGGCAGCCCTTCCTGCAGGAACACCTGGCGGGCAATGCCGTCGAGGTCCACCGCGATATTGATGTGCCCCACCTCGCTGCCCAGGCCTGTCAGCGGATAGCGCACCAGCAAGCCGCCCCGGCCCGCTTCGGCCAGCGCGGGCAGCACGACGTTGCCGGCGCGCGCCATGCTGCGTGCCAGCGCGCGGTCGTCCTCGGGATGCAAGGTGTCCGGCTCGGAGAGAATCACGTCGACCCCGATCACGCGAGGGGCGTCGGCGGCAATGCGATCGATCAGGTCGGCCAGCACCCAGCGGCGCCAGGGCCAGCGGCCAATGGCGGAGATGCTGGGGTCGTCGATGGAGACAATCACGATCTCGTCGCTGGGCGCGTGATGCTGTGCCGCAACCGACAGGTCGTAGACCGCCTTGTCGGCGCGTTCGCTCCAACCCAGCACGGCGCATGCCGCCACCAGCGCCAGCACGGCGGCCGTCAACAAGCTCCATTCGACCAGCGTACGGCGCTGGTAGCCGGCCATCATGCGTCCGGGCACCCGGCGCAGCGCGCGCGCGCGCGCGGCGAGTTGCGGCAGGCTAGTTGGCACGATTGAGCCAGCGTGAGCCGGCGCTCACGGGCTGGCCCTGCGAATCGCGCACGTACTGCACCACCTCGATACGCTGGGGCGCCGAGAAATGCGGCTCGCGGGCCGGGTCCTGGCGAGCCACCCGCACGAAATACGTGCCGCTGCCGGGCCGCGGCAGGCGGGCCGCATTGGTCTCGGTGCCGACGTCGGCCACGATCTGCGTAAAGGCGGCGTCGGATGCCATCTGCACGCGGTAGGCTTGCGCCGCGCCATTGGCACTGGCTGCGCCGGCGGCCGGCCATGCGAGCCGCAAGGCGTCGCCGCCATCGTCCTCCAGGCGCGGCTGCGGCGGCGACGGCTCCAGCGCGAACGCCACCGGCTCGCTCCAGGGGCCCTGCTGCCCGCCGGCGTCAACCGAGCGCACACGCCACCACCAGCGGCCGGGCGCAAGCGCCTGGCTGGCCGAGGGCGCCGTGCCGCGCGCTTGCAGGACGCCTTGCGTGAAGTCCGCGTTGGCCGCCACTTCGAATTCATATTGCGCGGCGTTGGCGACTTCGGCCCAGGTGAACATCGGCGTCTCGCCGTAGGCGGTGCCATCGCGCTCGGGCGCCAGCGTAAAGGGCGCGGGCGGATTCAGCCGCACCACGAACGGCATCACCGCGCCCGCACCGCCGAGGTGCCGCGCATCGAGCGCGCTCACGCCCACGTAGAGCTCGCCTTCGGGCAGGTCTTGCAGCGCGGCCTGCGTGCCGTCCACGGCCTGGGAGGACAGCAACTCTGTCTGGGCCGCATCGCGCGAGACCACCACGCGGTAGCTGGCGGCCTGTGCAACCGGCCCCCAGCTCACGGTGGCATGGCTTGCCAGCAGCGGCTGGGGCAGCGGCGCCAGGGCCGGCGCAGGCAGCAGCGCGGCGGGCCGCGCCAGGGTGCCCGTGGCCGATGCGCTGACGCCGTAGCCGGCATTCACTACCGCTTGCTGGCCGCGGCGCGAGCGGGCCTGCACCTGGCCTTCGAGCACGGCGCTCTGGCTGGCGCCGTCCTCGGTGCCCACGCGAAAGCGCGTACCGCGCACGCCGGTCACCAGCGACGGGGTACGGATCTCGAACCGCCCCACGCCGGTGCCGCGCGGCGCCACGCGGGACTCCACCTCGCCCTGGCCGATGCCGATCACGGCATCGGTCAGGCCCGTGCGGGCGAACGCGCGCAGCCGCTTGACTTCCATGGCTGTCGCCGGCGGCAACGTCACGCGTGACCCATCACCCAGTTCCATGGTGACAGTGCCGCCGGCGCCGGTCTCGATGCGGGCGCCTTCGCGCAGCTCCATGCCAGCCTGCAACGCGCGGCCATCGGCGCTCGCCGGCCCCGTGACAAAGACCACGCGGGCGGTGCCGTCGGTCACCGGGATGCGCGCCAGCGGGATGCGCAGGCGCATGCCGGGCGGCAGCCGGTAAGGATCGGCCACCTTGTTCAATGCCTGCAGTTCGCGCCAGCCGGCGGGATTGACCATGAAGCGGTCCGCCACGCCAATCAGCGTGTCGCCCGGGCGCACCTGGTAGATAAAGTTGGCGCCCTCGGCGCCTGCAGCCTGCGCCGCGGCGCTGGCGGACCATGCGGCACCAAGCACGCCAACCAATCCGGCCATGCCGATCGTGCCGGCCACACCCATCGCACCCATCGCGCCCATCGTGCATGCCGCGCGCGAGTGCGCTGCAATACCTGCCTTCCTGCCTGCTGCCATGTCGAACCGCTTCATAAACTCAGTCTTCCTTCTTGCCCTGCAAATCCTGCTGATCCTGCATATCCCCGTCGCCCGTGGCTTCGAAGCGGTAGCCGTGCGCATACACGGAAGTCAGGCGCACACCGTTCTCGGGCCGCAATGCCAGCTTGATCCGCAGCCGCGAGATATGGGTATCGAGCGTGCGCGAGCCGACACCGATGGCGCGGCCCCACACCGCTTGCTCGACCACCTCGCGCGACACCAGGCGCCCCAGGTTGCGGAACAGGAACAACGCCAGGTCGAACTCGCGCGGCGACACGTCCACCCGGGTTTCGCCGCAGGTGACGGTGCGCGCCTGCGGATCGACAGCGTAGTTGCCCGCCCGGATCAGCGCGTTGTCCTGCTGCGCCTGCGGATACGTGCGGCGCAGCAACGCGGATACGCGCGCCACCAGCTCGGCGCGGCGGATCGGCTTGATCATGTAGTCGTCGGCGCCCGCGCCCAGCCCGGCGACAATGTCCTCTTCCTGCGAGCGGCTGGTCAGGAACAGGATGGGGGGATTGCGCCCGGAGTTCTGGCGCACCCAGGTCACCACCTCAAGGCCGCTGGTATCGGGCAGTTGCCAGTCCACCACCAGCAGGTCGAATGCTTGCTCGCGCAGGGCCCGCAGGAACGTGCTGCCACTGGCGAAGCACTCGCACTCATGGCCAGCCGAGACCAGGATCTGCTGGATCAGCTCGGACTGGCTCTTGTCGTCTTCCACCGAAGCGATTCTCATACTTACCTCTTGCTTGCCACGTCTTCTCTTCCAGGTGCCACCGCGCGCTTCCCGCGCCGCCGCAAAGGCAACGCGCAATAACCCGGGCAGGCCGGGCGCCAGGTGCGCAAAAGGGGAATGGTACAGAATCCAGCGTCGCCGCGCCAAGGACGGCGCGGGAGGGTATTGCAGCGCGCCGGCGCAAAAACCGGCGCGCGCGCCTTTACTGCAGCATGTAGGTTTCGTACTCGAGGCGGTCCAGCTTGCGGTCGAGCAGGTAGATCGCCAGGGCCACCACGATCAGCAATGATACCGCAAAGCCGTAGCCATACCAGGCCGGTCCCAGTTGCAGGGTCACGGCAGTGAACGCCAGGTTGAGGATCACGAACAACCCGCTGAGCAGCAGCACTTCCCGCCGGCGGTCGAGGTAGAAGTAGATATTGAGCACCCCGAGCAGCACCACCTGCAGGCTGGCGCCGATCACGTCCACATACAGCAGCGGCAGGTAAAGCTCCGAAATGCCGAGCGCTGCCAGCACAAACCTGCCCACGACAAACAGCACCAGCGCCGCAATCGCCTGCACCTTGACGATCTCGTACAGTCCCAGCCGGATCGTCTGCACCATGGTGTTGCGCATATCCTCGATATGCTCGAGCGAGCTGCCGCCGCGCACCGCGTTGTAGAAGGCGTCGTAGTACTCGACGAAGTCGGTCTCGATGCGCACCAGGAACACGGCCATGCCCGGGATGATTGCCAGGTAGGCCAGGAACACCGGGATGTCGTAGATGATCGACGCGTGCAGCGGCCCGATGACTTGCTGCCCCGTGGACGGCGAGTACCAGAACATGAACTTGTCGAGCCAGATGCCAAGGTTGTACAGCAGCCCGATCAGCATCAGGCTCGGATAGGCATAGCGTCGCTGGAACACCTCGAACGACATGAACCGCTGGCTGGTGTAGTTGCGGTAGATCAGCACCACCATGGCGCTCAGCAAGCACAGCTGGCCGGCGACAAACCCCAGCAGCAGGCCCTCCAGCCCATGGTTGCGCAGCGCCAGCGCCGCCACCACAGTCAGCGTATAGCCCAGCAGGAAGGTCCAGACGATGGCCTTGTACTGCTTCATGCCCGTGAGGAAAATCACCGCGATCCAGATGTTGCTCATGACCACGAAGCCCGCGGTCATCAGCAACCGGTACAGCACCGACTGCTCCGGGAACGCAAAGAGCGCGCAGCCGATGCCGATGGCGCCCGACAGCACCGTGACCAGCAGGGCCACCGCGTGGTAGTTCGACAGCACCAGGCCATCGCGCTTCTCGAACAGGCGGTCCGACGTAAAGCGGGTAAAGGCCAGCTGCATCGGCCCGGTCAGGATCAGGCTGACCGCAATCAGGTAGGTCACCGAGACCTGGAACTGCGTCACCAGGCTGCCCGGCACCACGAAAGGCAGGCTGAGCACGCCGATCAGCAAGATGCCGACGATCGACAGGACCCACGGCCCGGAGCTGATGATGCCCGCATAGGCGTACGCGCCGAGCATGCCCGACAGGTTGTCCCGCCGCAGCATCTTGCGAAGTTCGAATCCAATCCCCGCCATCTCAGCGACCTCCCTTCATGGGGCAGCCCGCGGCCTGCGCCGCCCTGGCGGGAGATCCGCCCGCGGACGATTCCACCCGTGGCTGCGCCATCAGGCGCGTGTACAGCTCACGGTAGCTACCCACCATCATCTCCTGCGTGTAATACCGCTCCACGCGCCGGATGCCGGCCTGCTGCGCGGCGTGCCATGCGTCGGGCGAACCCAGCAGGCCGATCGCCTTCTCGGCCAGCGCGGCCGGGTCGGCGATGCGCACCACGTCGCCCGCCGCGCCCAGCGCCGCATCCTCGCCGGGCAGGCCGAAAATCAGTTGCCTGCACGAGCCGACATCGGTGGTCACGCACGGCACGCCGGCGGCAAAGCCTTCCAGCACCACCAGCGGCAATGCCTCGCTGATGGAGCTGAGCACCAGCACGCCCACCTTGGGCAGCAGTTCATCGATGCGCTGGAAGCCCAGGAACTTCACTTTGTCGGCGAGGCCCAGGCTTTCGGCCAGGCTGCGGCATTCCTGCGCGTATTCCGGATCTTCGTCTTCCGGGCCGGCGATCCAGCCCTGGGCATCGGGGTATTGCCGCACCACGGTCAGCATGGCGCGGATAAAGGTCTTGATATCCTTGATCGGCACCACGCGGCCGATCAGGCACAGCACCGGCGGCACGCCGGGTGCGCGCTGTGCGCGCAGCGCGGCCAGCCGCGGCAGGTTGATGCCGTTGGGAATATTGCGGGTCCGCTCGGCGCGGGCACCATCCGTGACCTGGCGCAGGCGGTTGCCTTCGTAGAGCGCGACGATGGTGTCGCCGGCGTCGTAGCAGACGCGGCCCAGCGTTTCAAAGAAGCGCACCCACAGCTCGCGGAAATAGCTGATCTGCGAGATGTCGCGCTCGAATACGTTGCGGTTGTCGCGGATCCACTGGCTCTGGAACAGGTCGATCTTGCGTTCCTTGGTATAGATGCCGTGTTCGGACACCAGCAAGGGACGTCCCGTGCGGTAGTGCAGCATGGCGCCGAGAAAGCCTGCATAGCCGGTGGACACCGTGTGGTAGACCTTGGCCGGGATCAACCCCTCGGCAATGCGCGCGAGCTGCCACAGGGGCTTGTGCATGATGCGCACGGTCCAGAAGTAGTCGGTGAAGGACGGGTCCGTGCAGTACTGGCGGTACTGCTCGGTGATGGTCCGCCACGCGTTGCGGCTGTAGAGGAACGCGTCTTCCGACAGGCTGCCGCCATCGGTCAGCTCGGGCATCAGCTCGCGGATCAGCTCGCCGGCTTCCTGCTCGCGGCCTGGCTGGCGCAGCACTTCGTGCAACTGCGCCGAGGCGGCGAAGGTGACGGGGTCGCCGTCGCTGCCATGCACCAACGGAGGCGGCGGGAAATCGTAGAGAAAATGCGTTTCCAGGTGCACGACGTTGTCGGGCAGCGCGTAGACCATGTCGCCGTAATCTTCGCGGCGGCTGCCGATGAAGACGATGGCGAAGCGGACGTCCGGAAACGCCCGGATTATCTGGTTGACCCAGCTCGACACCCCGCCGCTCACATACGGAAAGGTGCCCTCCAGCAGCAGGGCCACATCGGCCGAGTCGGCGCGGGGCAAAGGGGTATCGCTCATGATTGCCAGTAACGCAGCAGGGGCCGTACCAGTGGCAGCGGCGATGGGCTGTCGAATGACAGCAAGATGGCGCGCACGGCGGCGTAGTCGCGCTCCAGATAGGCGGCTTCGGCCAGCAGCGGCAGCGTGCGCTCGCGCGCAAAGCCAAGCTCCTCGGCCCGCTCCAGCCACCCGCGCGCTTGCGCGGGCTCGTCGCGGGTCAGGGCCAGGCGGCCACGCATGTACCACAAGCCGGCCTGGTCGGTGTCGAACTCCAGCGCGGCGCGCGCGTGGCGCTCGACCTGGTCCGCGGTGTAGCGATAGACGTCGCCTTGCACCAGGTTCTGGTAGATCAGTTCCCAGTACAGGTCGGCCAGGCGCTTGTTGATCTCGCCGCGCTCGCGATCGTCCTGCGCAGCTTCCAGGCGCGGCAGCTCGGCAAGGATCTTCTGCGTCAGCTGCTTCTCCGCGCCGTCCAGCATGCCGTAGGCCAGCAGGCGCACGTCGTCAGCGCTGTCGGCCAGCAGGTCGCGCAGTACCGGGCTGGAGGTGCGCGCCGGCATCGACTGCATGGCCACCAGCGCGGTCATGCGCTCGGGCAACGGCGCGCGCGTGTTGCCCAACTGGGCGCGCAGGCGCGCGCCGCCGCCGTGGGTCACGCGCGAGATCAGGTGGGTGACGAACACCGGCAGCCCGACCAGGCCGATGCCGGCCGTGGCACGGCGCCCCGGGAAGAAGCGCGCGATCAGCAGGCTGCCGACGCAGATCATGCCGCCGGCCAGCGGCACCAGGAAGCAGAATATGAAGAGGTAGCCATAGCTCCACGCGAACGGCACGCGAAAACGCCGGGGCAGCAAGCGCCACAGCACCATCGCGATCATCGCCGCGGCGAGCCCCTGCATCAACAGGAAGGTCAGCAGCAACGCGGTGCTGTTACCGGCGCGAGCCAGCAGCGCCAGGGCGGCGATTTGCGCGGCGATGCCGCCGATGCCGAGCTTACCCACGGCCAACCTCGCCTAGTGCCACCGGCACCGGTACCGGCGCCGGCTGAACATCCACATGGCAACGATGCAGCAAGCGGATCAGCGGCTCCACTGGCGCGTTGGCGGGCACGGCCAGCGTATGCACACCGATGCGCGCCGCTTCGAAATCGGTGCCAAACTGGGCCCGCAGCATATCTTCGATACGCACCAGGTAGGCCGACGCCGCCTCGTTGCCCGACAGTGGCATCAAGGTCAGCAGGGCACGCTGGTGTGCGCTGGTCAGCGGCCAGGCCACGTCGAGCGCGCGGCGGCTGCGGATGACCTGGTCGAACAGCGCGTCGCGCGATTCGTCCAGATCGAACACCAGCGCCACGATCGTGCTGTCGATGCCGCTGTCGCGGCGCAGGCGCGACAGGCGGGCGTAGTCCAGCGCGAAGTCGTAAGGGCAGCCGGGAATCGCGGCCGCGATGGCGCGCGTGGACACGGCGTGCTCGACGCCATCGGCGTAATAGCCCATCAGCACCATCAGCAACTGGAGGTTCTCGTAGCTGAGCGACAGGAACGGCATGCGCTCGACCACCAGCAGGCCCACCAGCTTGTCGGCCCCGGACAGCACCGGCGCCACCGCCACGTAGCGGGTCTGCGGATGGTCCGGCGACTGGCGCGACAACCCGCCGGACTGCAGGTGCGCCAGCTGGCGCGTCTCCAGGCAGTGGCGCACCAGCATATCGTCGGGGTCGAACTCGAATGCCGGGCCGATCTGCGCCGACGCCGTGGCGGATACCGTCTCGCCATCGACAGCATAGAGCGCGGCCGCTTCGAGCTGGCACGCCTGCGCCACCACTTGCAGCATGGGGCGCGAACCAACCAGCACGCCACCCGGTGCGGCATCTTCCAGCGTCACCGCGCGCATTTGCGACAGCGTGTCGCGCAGCGTGGTGGGCTTGGCCAGCAGGTCGTTCTCCAGCCGCGCATGGGACACGCGCAGCAGGTAGTGGTTCTTGGTCAGGGCTGCAAGGCGCTCTTCGAGGTAGCGGTTGACGGCGCGCGCGCGCGCCAGCCTTGTGCCCCAGACATCGCCGAACTGCCCCGCAACCAGCACCATGAGCAGCCCGCCCAGGAAGAACAGGCGCGGGAACTCGCCTGGCTGCGCACCGATCTGGTGGAAGAAGAACCAGCCGCCCAGCATCATCAGCACGCTGCCCACGCCAATCAGCGTGCCGTAGCGCAGCGCCAGGATGACCGGCAGCAGCCATGCCCAGGGAAAGCCCAGGCCCAGCAGCAGGGGGTTGTTGGGCAGTAGCAGGTATCCCAGCGCCATCGCCAGAGCCATCGTCACCACCAGCTCGACCGCAGAGACCGGTCCGCTCGTGGCGGGTGCAAGCAACCGCAAATAGCGGCCGCCCGCACCTATGCCCTGTCCTTCCCGTATCTTGTCGGCTGTATTGGCCACGATCATGCTCTCCCGCGGTTCAACCCTGGCGCAGCGGCGCCAGCAGGCGGCGCAGCAACTTTTGCGCGGTGCCCGACAACGACTCGCGGCTCCAGCCACTGTCGCTGCCGGTAGCGGACCAGACGGCTTCGCCCGTGCTCACGTCCAGCAGTTGCAGCGAGATGCCCACGGCGGGCTCGCCATCCACGCCCACCTTGTAGCGCCATTCCTGCACCGCGCCGGTGAGGGCGTAGCGCATCTTCTGGGTACGTGCCCACTCAAGCGCCTTGCCCACCGACTCGCGCTCGGCCGGCTCGAACAGCGTTTCCGGGTTCAGGTTGGCGGGATAGCGCTTGACGTTGGCAATGCCGCCGGTCTTCAGCAGGCTTTCCGCGATCGCCTCGGCGCGCAGGCCTGCCTGCGGCGTCTCGGTGTAGTTGACGATCGGCAGTATCGCCACCGACTCGCCGGCCGGCAGCGCGGGAGCGCGACCAATATCGGTCACCGCGCATCCGGCCAGCCACAGCGCTGCGCCCAGCGCACCGCACCAGCCCAGCAGTCGTGCTGCGCGGTTCTGCTTCGTGCTAGTTGTTTCCATGACTCTCTCCCCTTCTCGATTGCATACAGTGAACCGGCACGCTCGCGTGCCCGCCCGGATTAAAAAAGCCATCTGTACCGAACACCCACTTCGGTCAGCGGCGTGCCGCCGTTGCGCGCCGCGGTTTCGTGCTGCACATACATGGACAGGTGGTCGTTGCCGAACACCTTGCCGGCCACGCCCAGTTGCGCCCGGAAGTTCTGCCCGGCGCGGGTGTCGTGCAGCAGGCCGATTTCGGCGAACGGCCGCCACTTGTGCGTGTAGTCGTCGATCAGCTCGGTGCCGAAGCCGAATGTCACGCCGGCCTGCGTAAAGCCCTGGGGCATGTAGAAGCCCGGCGTGGCTTCGTCGTCGGCAGGCACCAGCGTGGCCAGCTTGTTGCTGAGCGTGCCGCCGCGCGCGTTGTAGGTGGCATGGGTGCCAACCAGGCGCACCGTGTAGTCCGGGTACGCGGTACGGATGCGGTAGCCCAGCTCCAGGTCGTACACCAGGCCATGGCCCAGCTGCGAGCCGTCCTGGCCGCGGAAGCGGTCGTACTCGATGCGAGCGCCGGCAAATTCGCGCAGGCTGAAGTTGTAGGTCGCGCCCAGGCCGAGCACATCCTTGACGCCGCCGACCCGCAGCGCCGCCGATTCGTCGGCGCTCTGGTTGATGCCGGCCAGCGTGGTGAAGCTCAAGCGGCTGTTCTCGCGCCACTCGCCGGTGAAGCGCGCGGTGGTCACGCTATCCAGGCCGTCGCGCCGGCCTACGCCGAGGCGCCAGCGCAGGTGCTGGTCGCGGTAGCCGAGCGACAGCTCGCCACGCTTGTCGGACGAGGGCACGCCGGTGAGCTGGGTCTGGTCCACGCTGTGCTGGGTGCGCCAGGCGCCGCGCAGGTTGAGGTCGTAGCCATCCCACAGGCGCACGCCGCCAGCCAGGCTGTAGTCGAAATAGCTCAGCGGGCTCTGGCGCTGGTACGTCACGCGTGGCTCGATGGCTTGCGCGTTGAACAGCAGCGTGTCCTGCAGGGTTTCCTGCAGGCTGTCGTCGGTGCGGGTGGTCTCCTGGGTTTCGTAGGCCAGCGTCTGCGCGGCGCCGAGCCGGTCGAGCTGCACGTTGGCTTCGATCTGGTTGTCCACCGGAATGCGGCCAGCCTGGCGCTCCAGCACACGGTCG
Organism: Cupriavidus sp. UME77; assembly: GCF_014170355.1. Lineage (NCBI taxonomy): Bacteria > Pseudomonadati > Pseudomonadota > Betaproteobacteria > Burkholderiales > Burkholderiaceae > Cupriavidus > Cupriavidus sp. UME77. Next base: position 53,077 of record NZ_LZZU01000098.1, on the reverse strand, counting down.
AGTGCGGCCAGGTCCTGGTTGGCCAGCGCCAGCGTGATCTCGGCATACGCCGGGCGCAGCAATTGACGGGCATATTGGCGGGCCAGCCAGGCACGCGCCAGTTCGTTGGATTCGTTCGACAGGGCCCAGGCCAGCGCCACTTCCTTGGCGGCGGACGAGACTACGGCCTGCTGGCGCGCTTCGCGTTGCGCCACGCCCGGCGGCGTCTTGGGATCGAGCGCTGGCAGGCCGGGAATCTCGCCCAGCCGCGACGCCGGATTGGCGGGACCGGTCCAGTTCGCGGCATTGGTGCCGGCCATCACGGTGCGGTCGCCGCGCAGCATCTCGATCACCAGGTGCTGGGACACATCGCCCGAGGCAAAGATCTGCCCGAGCGCCACGGTCTGGCGCCGCAGCTCGGCCGGGGCGGGGCCGCCCTGGGCGTCCTCCTCCTCGGCGGCCGGATCCATGCTGCGGGGATCCGAGGCGCGGCGCCCGGCCGCGGACTGGTCCTTGTGCAGGTCGACCCAGGCCTGGCGGCGCAGGCGCCACCCGGTGCTGGTCTGGCCGATGGCGTCGTAGGCATCGGCGGCAAGGCCCAGCCAGAGCGGATCGGCGTTCTTGCCGTCGGCCATCTTGCGCAGGTAATGCAGCGCGGTGCGGCCGTCCTGGAAACGCATGCTGCCGGCGGCAAAGGCACCCCACAAATCCGGGTTGCCCTCGGCCTCGCCCTTCAGGCGCAGCATCATGGCGCGCACTTCGGTATCCGAGCCGAGATCGACCAGCGCCCACATCAGCGCGGCCAGCGTCTCGCTACCGGCGTCGGGCATGCTGGCGGCAAGGCGCAGGTCGGCCAGGGCCAGCTCGCGCTCGCCACGGGCGCGCTGGTACTCGGCGCGCATGGCCAGGAAGCGGCTGGATTGCTCGGCTTGCTTCAGCTGGGCGGGGGTCATGCCCTGCAGCAACGTGGCAACGCGGCCGTAAGCACGGGCGCGGGTGTAGTAATTGATGGCAAGCTCGAGCGACACCAGCTTGCCGCCCTTGCGCCAGCTGGCTTCCGCGATGCGCCCGGCATCGATGGGCGAGCTATCGTAGAAGTCCATCAGGTTCGAGAAATCCGATTCCTCGGTATCGCGCACTTCGGCCAGGCAGTCGTTGCGGCCGGCGCCGGGGGGCATGGCCATGCAGTGGTCGTCATGCGTCTCGGCCATGGCCAGCATCAGTTGCCGGTAGCCTTGCTCGAGCAGGTCGCCGCGCTGGTTCAGGCGCGCCAGCTCGGTCAGGGTGCGCCAGAACTCAATGTCGGTGGAGCGCGCGGTGCGCATGGACGGCACCATGGCCTCGAGGGCTTCGGCCAGCTTGCCGCGCACATAGAGCAGGTTGGCCTGCTTGAGCGCGTACTGCGGGCGCGGGCCAAAGCGCTGCTGCAATTCGGTGTAGAGCTCGAAGGCGCGGGCATCCTTGCCCGCGCGCTCGGCCAGCTCCGCCTGGCGCTCCATGATCGGGCGCGCGTTCGGGCCGTGGCTCAGGCTTTGCAGGAAGGCCAGGCCTTCCTCGGGCTCGCCCAGCCGTTCGTAGGTGGCGACCACCTGGTCGACGGTGGCGAGATCGCCCGTGCCGGCGCGGTGGCGCAGCGCGGCCAGGTAGGCGCGATCGTCGTTGAGGCCGGGCGCCAGGCGCAGCACGGCCTTCCAGGCGGTCTCGTCATTGCTGGCCTGGGCATATTCCAGCCAGCTTTTGAGCGCTACCGTGGGCTGGCGATTCCACTCGGCGACCTGGGCCAGGCGTTCGCGCCAGCGCGCCGCGCCGGGCTGGCGCCGCACGGCGGTCTCGGCAACGCGCTGGGCGTCGTCGAGCTTGCCGGCGGCCAGGAATACCTGGAACGCGAGTTCGTAGTCATCGGCATTGAAGGAGCGCTCGGCCGCGGTGGGGGCGCCGGCAGGGGCTGCCGCCGGTGCTGGTGCTGCCGAAGCTGCGGAGGCAGCCCGGGCTTGGCTCGCCGCCGCCGAAGCGGACGTGCCAGCGCCCGAGGTATCCGCCACGCGGCGCAGGTGCGGCATTGCGGCGTCGCCCATGGCGCGGCGCAAGGCCAGGCCACGCGGGCCGTCAAGAAAGATCAAGCCCTGCGCGGCCCATGGCTGGGTGGCCGCCACGCGGCGCACTTCGGCGCGTTGCAGGGAGGCGCCTTCGGGCACGGGCTGCATGCTCGGCGGCAGGCGCAGCAGCCGCTGCACATAGCGCGCGGCCTGCTCGGGGCGGTTGGCGGCCAGCGCCAGCTTGGTCAGGTAACGCAGGACTTCGGCGTTCTCCAGCAGCTTGCCACCGTGCTGCTCGGCCTGGGCCAGCGCCTTGTCGAGCTCGTTGCCGGACTGCAGCGTCTTGAGCGCGGCCAGGTAGAGGCGGCGCTGCTCGGCCGGATCGGTGGCGCGGGACTGCGCGGCAAACAGCGCGTCGGCCGCCTGCTGGTAGTCGCCGCCCGCGAGCGCCGCTGACGCAGCCTGCGCGTTCCACAGCGCCGCGCGAGCTGGGTCGCTCTTGGCCAGCGCCTGGTAGAACACCTGTGCCGGCTTGAGCGCGTTGATCGAGCGCGCTGTGGTGGCCAGCTCTTCCAGGTCGGTGCGGCTCCACTTCATGGTCACCGCCTGGTCGAGCAGCCCGCCAAGCTTTTCGACGTACTGCTTGCGCTCCGGGGTGTCCGGCAGCGCGGCAAACGCGCGCTGCTGCGTGATCTCGATGCGGGTGCGCAGGATCTGGCCGGGTAGCTCGGCGTCGGCGGCGTTCGCGTTCGCGTTGCGCACCGGCCCTTGCGGGCTGGCCGCGGAACTGGCTGCGGAACTGGCCGCATAACGCGCCTCCAGCCGGGACAGCATGGCCTCGGCCTCATCCAGCCGGCCCGTGCGCGCATATTGCTCGGCCAGCACCGCCATGAAGCCGCCGTCGTCGGGCGTGGCCCGCCACCAGGCTTCCAGGTAGGCCATGCTGAGGCCGTCCACTGCCCGGCCTTCGCCCAGCAGGCGTTCGCGCAAGGTTTCGCGCGGGAACATCAGCGCCAGGCCGATCCCCACCATGGCGGTGAAGGTCAGCACGAACGCTGGCGGCAGGAGCCGCTCGCGCTCAGGCGGCGCAGGTGATTTCGACGCTTTGCTTGGCATTGTTGGGATTGGGAACGGGAGTGGTATCGAAACGCAGCGTGCCGCGCTCCTGCACGCCCTGCACCGGCTTGCCATCAATGGCAATCCGGCAACGGTCCGCGCCTGCGAGGCGGAAGAATGGCTTGAAGTAGCCGCTGAAATCAAAACGGATGCGCTGCGCGCTGCCCTGGCCGGTGCGCTGCCAGTTGCGCACGAAGCCGCTGGCCTCGGCGATCTCGGGGCCGGAGGCAGCCGCGGCGTTAGCAGCGTTCGGGGCGCGCATCACGATGCGCGAGGCGCCATCAGCCAGGTGCACGTAGACGCCGCCGCCGGGCGCCGGCGAAGTGCCGGTGACGCCTTGCGAGTTCACCACGTCGGGCACGTCCGCGCCGCTCCACCGCACGTTGCGCAGGTTGGCGTCCCCGCGCACGATCCAGGCGGCCGGCTGCGTGGCGTCGCCACCCAGCTCGCGGGCCACCGCCATGCTTTGCCAGTCGATCACCTTGCGCACGTAGTCGGTGGCATGCACCGGCATCAGCGGCTGGCTCAGCACGTAGTCATAGACCTTGCGCAGAGCCTTGAGCGAAGCCGCCTTGGTGCCGGAGTAGTTGTGATAGTAGATGTTGACCGACTTGAAGCGGTAGGGCCGGTCGGTCAGCTCGAAGGTTTCGATCACGCGCTCGAAGCCGTAGTACGGGCCATGCCAGAGGTTGGTATAGACGTTCTCGTTCTGGTTTGGCGCGAAGATCTGGAAGGTGCCGTCGGCCTTGTTCACGCCGATCGGCGAGATCGCGGTCCAGGTCGGGTTGCTGCGCGTGATCAGCGTATCGCCGCCGTTCATGTTGAGCACGCCGGCCTGGTCGGTCAGCTTGATGGCCTCGGCAGGCGGCTGGCAGTCGCCCGACCACAGCAGCATGCTGACCGGCTTGCCAGGGGGCGCCAGGGTACGGTTGATATAGTCGATCGAGCCGCCGATCTCGCGCTTCAGGTCCATCGTGTAGCCGGGAATCGCCAGGTGGAAGTCGTCGTCGCCTTCGGTGGCATTCTCCGAGTGCGTGCCGCCGGGCACCGTGCGGCCCCACTCGAAGGGATGCGAGAAGGTGTGGCTCGCCACCTCGACATAGGGCTGCGCGAAAATCTTGCGGGCGATCGGCTCGAGCTGCGCGGTCAGCTTGGGATACATGCCGTCGCTGGCCACTTCGCCCTGGATGATCGACATCGTCATCGGCAGGCGATAGCGGTCCCAGATCTCGCGAAACAGGACTTCACCGGAAAAGCCGCCGCCGGGAATCTCGGCACGGGACGCGAAGCCGTCACCGTCCACGTGCACGGTCAGCAGGCGACGTCCGTTTTCGGTCGTGACATCCGGCACCGGCATGGCCGGCAGGCGCAGCGCTTCGCGCAGGAAGGACAACGGCTGCACCACCCAGCGGTCCTGGTCGTTGGCGCTTTGCCGCACCGCGTAAGGCCCGAGCACGTAGCCGCCCCAGGGAGTGATCGCGGCGGCGTCATAGGTCAGCGTGCCCGAATTCAGGCGCAACAGGGAGCGAAAGCCCGGGCCATCGCCCACCTGGACTGGCGCTGCCTGCGTGCGGTCCGGCGCCACAGGCATCTCGAAGCCCATCATCGGGTCCTTTGACACCACGTCCGCCTTGACGCCGATCTTGCCCTTGACAGAATTGAGCTGCAGGCTCGATGCCAGCGCTCCGTTCATGCGCGCGCCGAAATCGTTCAGGAACACCACCGGCACGCCCTGGTCGATATTGCGCTGCACCCAGCTGAAGAAACGCCCGGGCTGGTCGCGCACGTTGCCAGCCATCCAGATCACCACGCCAGCGTAGCGGTCCGGGCCGATCTCCGGCAGCGGCTGGCTGGCTTCGGCGAAGTCCACGCGATAGCCCAGGTAGTTCAGCGGCATGGAGACGAAGCGCACGCCGGCGGAGTCGTCGATCGAGACGCCTGGCTCACGGTCCTGCACCACCAGCACCCGGCGCGGCATCACCTCGATGTTGCCGATCCCAACCGTCTGCAGGCCAGGGTCGGCCACGTAAGGGATGATGTCCAGCGCGCGGATCTGCGCGGCGGTGTCGCGCGCGCACTTGCGGTCGGCGGGCGGGCAGTAATCGATCGAGATCACTGGCAGATGGTACTGCTCGCGGATCGTTCGGGCCTGGCCGAGCAGCCAGTTGCGATCGGCCTCGCTCACTTCGGTGTAGCGCTTGCCGCCTTGATCCCAGCCGCGGTATAGCGATTCAAACGCGACCGCGTACGCCAGTTGGTTGACCTGCGGCAGGATCTCGAAGCCGCGGTTGAAGATCAGCTTGGCCTCTGGATAGCGTGCCTTGATGGCGCGGATCACCGCCACCATGCCGGCCTCCTGGCGGGCGCGCTCGGCGTCCGTCTTGGCTTTGAGCTGGTAGGAGTCGAGGGTGTCGAGGAAGAAGCCGCGATAGCCGCGCTGCCACAGCGGGGCGATGACCTTTTCCACATAGAAGGCGGGCCAGCCCTCGGCGGCCTGGTCAACCACGCGAGCGCCCCAGGCGTCGTTGTTGCCGATCAGCCAGGCCTTGGGAATGTCTTTCAGGTAGGCGCGCGACGGTGCGACCTCGCCAATGCTGACGTAGGAGAACCATTGCGTATTGGGCGTGGCGGCGGTGCGCGGATCGAAGCCGCTGTCGGGCTCGACCACGGCGATATCGAACGCCTGCAGAGCGTCCACCGGCGGCTTGCTGCCGTAGTGGAAGACGATGTTCGGGGCACGCGAGCCGGTGGTGGCCAATGCCTGCGCCTGTGCCGGGCATAGCCAGGCTGCAAACACGGCCAGCAGTGCGCCAAGCCAGGCTCTTGTCATCGGCACGCCCCGGCTTGCCTGACGCAGGCCTGCCACGCGGCGCGCGACACCGTCCAATCGCAACAAATTCACTTGTTGGCCCCTATTTTTTTCATATTTTTATATTCCCGGAAAAGCTCGCTTGGCTTGCCGCCAACATGCTGGTCGTGCTTGATGCCGCCAGACGATGCATTCCGGGTATGGCTGATCCCACCCACTTCTACCTGCGCTGCCCGATCTCTCAGGCAGTCCCCCGCAGGCCAAACTCAAAGTGCTGATTAAGCACTATGGGCGAGAATTCTGAAGCATGCGCGCCATCGTGCATATAAGCATTTAGGACTAGGGAATACGCACTAGTGCAAATGCATGCTTGTGTCACAGAAGCTGGCTAGCGCCAATTCCCGGGTTTCAAACGCGGCGAAGGCGCGCTGACGGAACCCGCCGGACCTGGTCGCGCCAGGGATTTCGGTGCCTGGCAAGCTGATTGTTGTCTCGGTACTTTCTGCATTTTTGTAGTTTTCCGACTCGACAAAGTATCACAGTACGTGGCGCAAATTCGACACTGTTGTGCTCTGAGGGTGGGAAAAGAAGAAATCGCGCGCTGGCTAGGGCCGGAATACAACGGTCCGCGGCGACCAGCGCTGCAGGCAAAGCGAATGGTAGATCACGCGCTTTGCGCCCAATGTCAACAATTGTCACGCACCGCGAATACGGGGCACTTCCAGCGCGGCGCTGTGTAGAATTTTCTCAAACAAAAAAACATCGTCACCTCGGCAGGAATGGACCCGGACAAGCACCGGCCTGACGCCGCATTCGGGAATGTCGCAAGTCACGAACTGGCTCACGCACGGGCTCCACGCAGTACGCAATACGCGATATGCGATATGCGATATGCGATGCGATACGCAATACGCGCGAACCCACCTTCGAAGGCAAACTCCTGCGCAGCGATGCTGCGCCGAACTCGATGGGGATCTCATGCAGTCAGATGAGGGCACTGCCGTGATGGCACTGCTTGTCCTGTTCACCGCCACACAAATCATCCTCGCGGCCCTGATGCTGGCTTTGCGCCAGAGCGCCGTGGGCCGCGCATGGGTCGCCGGCCAGGTGCTGGCCTGCGCCGCGGGCCTGTTGGTGATCGACGCGCGCGGCGGGCCCGCCTGGTTCTTGCTGGTGGCGCCCGCCCTGGGCGTGGCCGCACAGTTGCTGACCCATCGCGGCGTATCGCTGACCGGTGGCCGCCCTTCGGCACCCGCGCGGCTCACTGCCGGCGTGCTTGCCATCTCTGCCGTGCTGGCCGCCGCTGCGCTAGGCAGCGGCAGCCGCCCGGCCGAAGTCACCGGCTACGTGGTGGCAGCCATCACCGCCTGCTTCACCCTGGCCTGCCTGCTGCAACGCCCGCTCGCGCTGACCCGCCGCAGCCGCCCGCTGGTGCTTGCCGCTTGCGGCCTGCAACTGCTGGCGCAATGCTGCGGGCTGCACGCGGTGCTGGAAGCCGGCGCCCCGGTGCCGGCCCTGAGCGCCGAGGCCTTGCTCCAGCTGCGCCTGCTGCCCGCCTTTGTCGCGATCCTCGCTGGCCTGGCGGGCTTCACCTTGATGACCATGGATGCCATGCTGGCCGAGCAGGAAAAGCAGGCACGCCTCGATGCATTGACGGGGCTGCTGAACCGCGGTGCCATGGACGGCGCGGCGATGATGCTGGCAGCCGAATTCAACCGCCACGGCCATCCGCTGAGCTGCCTGGTGATCGACATCGACCGCTTCAAGTACATCAACGACAGCAGTGGCCACCGCGCCGGCGACCGCATCCTGCAGCAGATCGGCCGCGTCCTGAAGGAAACGCGCCGCAGCGCCGACCTCGCGGGCCGCTACGGCGGTGAGGAGTTCTGCGTGCTTTGCCCGCATACCACCGAAGCCGATGCCCTCCTGCTGGCCAACCGCATCCTGCGTGGCATCCGCGCCATCGCATTGCCCCACGAGCTTGGCGGGTTCGCCAGCGCCAGCATCGGCGTTGCGCAGATCCGCGAGCGCGAGGACGGTGGGGCTGCCACCTGGGACAAGCTGTTTGGCAGTGCGGACCGCGCCTTGTATGAAGCCAAGCGGCGTGGCCGGGGCCGGGTCGTGCTCGCCTCCGAGCTGGAAGCGCTGCCGGTGCGCTGCGTGCCCGCACGCGCCGAGGCCTGCCACTAAGCGCTGGCGCAAGCCAATATGACGGAGAAATCGCATTGCCGACGCGCCGCCCGCTAGAATCCTCCAGTGCATGCTTGTCCGGACCCGTTTGCTAGTCCGGTTCGAAACCATCCCTGGAGATACTGAATGAAGGCCGACAACATCCTGCAGACCATTGGCAATACGCCCCATATCCGTGTTCAGCGGCTCTTTGGCGATACCCATCAGGTCTGGATCAAGTCCGAGCGCGCCAACCCGGGAGGCTCCATCAAGGACCGCATCGCGTTGTCGATGGTCGAGGCAGCCGAGCAATCTGGCGTGCTCAAGCCGGGCGGCACCATCATCGAGCCCACCTCGGGCAATACCGGGATCGGCCTTGCCATGGTGGCGGCGGTCAAGGGCTACAAGCTGGTGCTGGTGATGCCGGACAGCATGTCGGTGGAGCGCCGCCGCCTGATGCTGGCCTATGGCGCCACCTTCGACCTGACCCCGCGCGAAAAAGGCATGAAGGGCGCCATTGCCCGCGCCGAGGAGCTGGTGGCGGCCACGCCGGGCGCCTGGATGCCGCAGCAATTCGAGAACCCCGCCAATATCGAGGCCCATGTCAACACCACCGCGCGGGAAATCCTGGCGGACTTCCCGCAGGGCATCGACGCCCTGGTCACCGGCGTGGGCACGGGCGGGCATATCACCGGCTGCGCCCGCGTGCTCAAGCAGAAGTGGCCCGCGCTGAAGGTCTACGCCGTCGAGCCGGTCGCCTCGCCGGTCATTTCCGGCGGCGCGCCCGCGCCGCACCCGATCCAGGGCATAGGCGCCGGCTTCATCCCTCGCAACCTGGACACCGCCCTGCTCGATGGCGTGATCCAGGTCGACGCCGAGCCGGCACGCGAAATGGCGCGCCGCGCCGCGCGCGAGGAGGGCATGCTGGTGGGCATTTCGTCGGGCGCCACCCTGGCCGCGATCGCGCAGAAGCTGCCGGACCTGCCGGCCGGCGCCACGGTGCTGGGCTTCAACTACGACACCGGCGAGCGCTATCTCACCGTGGACGGCTTCCTGCCCGCCTGAGGCCAGGCAGCATTGCTGGATTCTCTTCGGGCGGCGAAGCTCGCCGTGAACCATACTGGAGACTGACAGGCGCCGGCGCAAGCATGCGCCGGCGGCCGAATCTGCCGATATGGCGTGCCAGCGGCCCTGCCGCCCGGCACGGCAGGGCTTGCCACGGCGTTGACACAAGCATTGACACGAGGACAAGGAGCTGAGATGAGCATCCCGAGTTATGAAGTCGCCCGACTGGCGTCCCTGGCCGTGCGGCTTGCGCTATCTTCCGGTCTGTCGCACGAAGAGATGCAGGCTGCGCTCAGCCTCGCGGCCACCATGATCGAGCAGGACGAAGGCGCAACGCCTGAAAACTCGGCGGCGGCAAAGGTGCCGCACGCCAAGGTGACACGCACGATCCACTGAAGGCGCGCGGCGCGCCCCCTCAACCCAGCAAACCCGCCCAATACAGCTCCGCCGCCGCCAGCACCGCCCGCATCTGGGTGGTGTGCGCCAGGCGAAACGCATCGCCATAAACCGTCTGGTCCGGAAATTCGGTGACCAGCGTGAACGGCACCGTTGACCGGGAATCCTCGAAGATCATGCAGGGAATGCCGTTTAGCACCGGAAACGGCACCGCACCGGCGTGGTTGCTCCAGGTCGCCAGCTGGCGGGCATTGAACGCAGCCAGATCCGGTGAAGCCGCCAGTTGCGCGGTCAGCGCCTGCATGAACGCCATGCCATCGCGCCCGGCGTGGTGGCGCAGGATCAGGAAAAAGCCCTTGGGAATGGTCCAGGTCTCGAATCCCGGCGGCACGTAGCCGGTGAGCGGCCGCGTCCATTCGTGGGCGGGGTAGCCGTGCAGGCTCATGTGCAACCCGGCGCCGGTGCGCTCGATGGCTTCCAGCCGGGCCGCTTTCTCCACGAAGGGCGGCGCCGTGCGCGCCTCCAGGTCGTCGCCCAGCGCGGTGTAACGCGCGGCATGCGACATATGGCGCGGATTGTCCTCGCGCAACTGCACATGCAGGGCCGCGCCGTCCGGGTTCTCCAAGGCGATCAGGGCAAAGTGCGCATGCGGCCGCTGCTTGAGCGCATGCGCCGCGCGCAGCGCCCCCACCACGCCGGACGTTTCGTTGGCATGCTGGCCACCGGAAATCACCAGCCCGGGCAGCGAACCTTCGATGTGGGTGGCGTGGACCACGCGCCCCTGCGTGGAAAGCACGCTGAAGCGCTTGCCGCCCAAGGCATGCATCTCGACGGCTGCCTCCTCTGGCGTCAGGGGCTGCGAGAGCCCGGCAAGCGCACTCGCGGACAGAGGGGCCGCAGCTGCGTCAGCCGGCGTCACTGCCGCGACATGCGGGTGCGGCAGCAATGCCACCCGCACCCGCGTGGCACCCTCCGCGTGGCGGATCTCGGGCACGATCTGGCCGGGCTGCAAAGTGCGGTCGCCACGCGGCAAACCGGCGCGATCCTGGAAGAACTCCAGAATGGAGAAATACAGGTCCTCGTGCAGGGCCTCGCGCGTGCTGATGCATTCGTCCTGATAGGACAGCCGGCGCTCGATGCCGCCCGTGTCGATGGCGATGCGAAGCACATCGAAATAGGGTCCCTGCCGGCCCCAGGCATGGCCGCGGATCGCATCCATGGCTGCGGCGAATGCCAGTTCGTACTCGGTGGCGAGAGGGCCGTCCTCGAGCACGGTGCCATCGCGCGACAAACGCAGCCACCCGCACGGCGCGCCAGAGGCCGCGAGCGGCACGAACACGCGATGGGCAATGCCGTCCAGGTCGACGACATAGTGGCCTTCGTCGTCGCCTTCGCTCAGGCGAAGGCTGCCGTGCGGCAGCATGCCGGCAAGCGGATAGGCTTCAAGCCTGAAGCGCTGCGACTGTCCCGCCGTTGTGGCCGCGGGCAGGCGCACGGAAATCTCGCCCGCGGCGGCGAGACGGCCGCCATCGCGTTCCAGCGCCAATGCTTCGAGGAAGAAATGCAGCAGCGGCTTGTAAGCGCTGTGGATCGCCGCCTGCACGCCAGCGGCGGCAAGCCGCTGTTCGGCCGCGCGGCGCGTGGCGACGTCGTCGAAGACCCAGGCTTGCACCTGTACGCCGGGCATCGCCGCAACGCGCTCAACCAAGGTATCCAGTGTGTGCGGGATTGAGGTATCGAGCAGGATCGTCATGGCTGGCCTTGGCGCCGCGCGCGGCGGGATGGGTGTCGGATCCGGCATTATAGGCAGGCTCCCGATTGCCCACGCGCACGCCCGCGGCTGCCCGGGAAGGCGCCCTCCCGGGCGCTTGCTTCGCGCGTTCCGGTAGTGGGGCCAGACGGCAAAGGCGTTCGTAGGCTATGCCGGGCCACAGCACATTTGCTCGTGCACATTTTCTTACAACCCGGACATACATTGACGTCACAGGATCGCTAAGCTGCCCCCCTTGAGCAAGCCTTGTCTTGCCACTCCAAGGAAAGTACGCATGAGCCGCTCCCTTTCTCACGCAACCCAACTTCCTGCCGCGCACGCGCGGCGGCCCCGATGAAGTGGTCCACCATCGTGTTGGTGCTGCTCGGCTGGCTGGGCGGGTGTGCCGCCATCGGATGGCTGCTGATGGCCTGCTCGGGCATGTTGTCCCAGTGAGCCACGCTGACGCACGGGCGGGCATCGCACCGCTCGGCCATCGATTTCCCGAGCCATCGGAGCGTCAAGCACGCGCCATTTCGTAACGGGGTATTTCAGCAGCGCAGCCGGATCCGGCTGCGCACCCCAACCATCACTGGCCCATTTCCCCCATTTTCAAGGCAAGGAAAGACCATGTACGATCACGCCGCCCTGCTGCACGAGAACCAAGGCACCTTCACCGCAAGCGCCATGCAAGACACGCCCACACCGCGCACGCGCCCCGCGCGCCACGCTCGCACCGCGCAGGCCAACGTTACCGCTGGCGACGTCCTGATGTCGGATATCGGCCCGCTCAAGCTGTGCCGCCACTGCGCAGAGCACTGGCCGGCTGACGGCGAGTTCTTCGCGCGGGACACCCGCCGCCAGGACGGCCTTGAACACATTTGCAAGGCTTGCCGCAAGGAACAGCGCTCGGGCCGTTGAAGCGCCTCGGCATGTATGAAATGTGAAGGCTGTCGCGCGCGGACAGCGCGCTCGGACGCGTCACCACGCACACCGGCAAATATCAAAATTCTGGCCAAAACCAATCCAAAACCTAGGGTTTCCCCCAGCATAGACAGGATATTCCAGCACATTCCGCGCCAGATTCGGATGTTCGTTTTGTCCTGTTGATGGTTCGTTCCGTCTATTCCCTCCTGCTCCTGGCGCCGCTATTGTTACGTTCAATAGTTACGTTCAATAACAAATCCCATCCCGCACCAGGAGACACGCGATGCGCACACAAGTCGCCATCATCGGCGCCGGCCCCGCCGGCTTGCTGCTCGGGCAACTGCTCGCCAAGGCGGGCATCGATGCGGTTATCGTCGAGCAACGCAGCCCCGACTACATCCTCGGCCGTATCCGCGCCGGCATCCTTGAAAGCGTGACCGCCGATGCGCTGGAGCGCGCCGGCGTGGCGCAGCGCCTGCAGCACGACGGCCTGGTTCACCATGGCATCGAACTGTCCTATGGCGGCGCGCGCCACCACATCGACTTCCACGCGCTGATTGGCCGCTCGGTCACGGTCTACGGCCAGACCGAGGTCACGCGCGACCTGATGGCCGCCCGGCATGCCGGCAATGCCATCACGATCTACGACGCGCAAGACGTCAGCGTGCACGATTTCGATACGGCCACGCCCATGGTGCGGTATCGCAAGGACGGCCGGCAGCACGAACTGCACTGCGACTTCATCGCTGGCTGCGATGGCTTTCATGGCGTCACGCGGCGCAGCGTGCCCGAGCCGTCCAAGCGCATCTTCGAGCGGGTCTATCCCTTCGGCTGGCTCGGCGTGCTCGCCGACACGCCGCCGGTGGCGGATGAACTCATCTACGCCAGCCACGAGCGCGGCTTCGCGCTGTGCAGCATGCGCTCGCTCACGCGTAGCCGCTATTACGTGCAGGTGAGCGCCGACGAACGGGTCGAGGACTGGTCAGATCAACGCTTCTGGGACGAACTGCGCAGCCGGCTGGATGCCAGCGCGGCCGAGGCATTGGTGACGGGCGCGAGCATCGAAAAAAGCATCGCGCCGCTGCGCAGCTTTGTGTGCGAGCCGATGCGCTTCGGCAGCCTGTTCCTGGCGGGCGACGCCGCGCATATCGTGCCACCGACCGGCGCCAAGGGCCTGAACCTGGCCGCCAGCGATGTTCTCTACCTGGCCGACGGCCTGATCGCGCGCTACCTGCACGATGATGCCAGCGAGCTGGACGCGTACTCGCAGAAATGCCTGCGCCGGGTCTGGAAGGCGGAGCGCTTCTCGTGGTGGATGACGTCGCTCCTGCATCGCTTCCCCGATGCCGATGACTTCGCGCTGCGCATCCAGCAAGCCGAGCTGGACTACCTCACTGGCTCGCGTGCCGCCCAGATGTCGCTGGCGGAGAACTACGTCGGCCTGCCGTATTGAATACGCTGAATCCGCGCGCGAGGCCACGCGGCACGCCTTGAAATACCAAGAAAACCAGAGCATTCGCCGCCTACGAGCGGCATAGCAGGAGACCCGCACCATGACGCCCCCAAGCAGCGGCCAGCCGGCCGCATCCCCTGACCGTGCGCGCCATGCCGGCGCCGGCATCGACGTCCAGCAGTTCATCGACAGCCAGCCGTTCTCGCGCTTCCAGTGGATCATCCTGATCCTGTGCTTCCTGATTGTCGCGGCCGATGGCTTCGACACCGCGGCGATTGGCTTTATCGCGCCGATGCTGGCCAAGGAATGGGGCGTCAGCCGCGCCCATCTCGGGCCGGTGATGAGCGCGGCCTTGTTCGGCCTGGCTGCCGGCGCGCTGGTGGCGGGCCCGCTGGCCGACCGCTTTGGCCGCAAGGGCGTGCTGGTCGGCTCGGTGCTGTGCTTCGGCGGCTGGAGCGTGGCATCGGCCTTTTCGACCTCGCTCGAAGCGCTCACGGTCCTGCGTTTCCTGACCGGCCTTGGCCTGGGCGCGGCCATGCCGAACGCGGTCACGCTGATGTCGGAGTACGCGCCCACGCGGCGGCGCTCGCTGGCGGTCAACGCCATGTTCTGCGGTTTTACGCTGGGCTCCTCGGCCGGGGGTTTTGCCGCGGCCTGGCTGATTCCGCACTATGGCTGGCATTCGGTGCTGCTGGTGGGCGGCGTCGCGCCGCTGCTGCTGGCCGTGCTGCTGATCTTTTTCCTGCCGGAGTCCGTGCGTTTCCTGGTAGCGCGCAAGGCCCCGGACGCGCGCATCGCCGCCGCGTTGTCCAAGGTCCACCCGGGCGTGCTGCGCGCAGACGAGCGCTTTCATGTGCAAGAGGCCGCGCCCACCGGCGCTTCCTCGCTGCGCACCATCCTGATGCCGCAGTTCCGCGCCGGCACCGTGTTGCTGTGGACCACGTACTTCATGGGGCTGCTGATCTTCTACCTGCTGACGAGCTGGCTGCCAACGCTGTTCGCCGATGCGGGCTACCCGATCGGGAAAGCGGCGCTCATCACCGCGCTGTTCCCGCTGGGCGGTGGCATCGGTACGCTGACCGTGGGCTGGCTGATGGACCGCGGCCATCCGTGGCGCATCGTGGCCGGCACCTACGCGCTGACTGGCGCGCTGGTCTATGCGGTGGGCCACGGCGCCGGGGACGTGTTCCTGCTCGGCGTGCTGGTGTTTGCCGCCGGCACCTGCATGAACGGCGCGCAATCCTCCATGCCCACGCTGGCCGCCGGCTTCTATCCCACGCAATGCCGGGCCACCGGCGTGGCCTGGATGCTGGGCATTGGACGCTTTGGCGGCATCGTCGGCGCGCTGCTGGGCGCGCAGATCCTGGGATTGGGATGGAGCTTTGGCAAGATCTTCGGCCTGCTCTCGCTGCCCGCCTTTGTTGCCACCGCCGCGCTGCTGATCGCCTCGGCACGGCCACGCACCGCCGTGCGGCCTGCCGTTGGCCAGCACGACGCCGCTCACTGATCGCCGCGCCACCCGTCAAACCACCGATCCAACGTCGCCATGAATGCCTGGGTAAGCCGGTTGCGTCCATCCTTCATTGGGATGGTGTACCCGCGCGATTGGTTCGCTGGCCCACACACCTTGTGTTGCCACAGGCAGCAAGCGGCACCGCCCGCTTTGCCTGGCGTCCGGCCGCCGCCTACCATGCTAGCAAAGGTAAGCCCGGCTACAGGGCGGCTGTACCAGAGAGAAATCGTGGTGAGGCGGGGACATTTTGGCGAATTACCTGGAAGAGTACTGCACGCGCATCCGGCGCGCAGCGGCAACAGCCGTGATCGACAAACCGGTGCTGGTGGATCGCGATGGCATCTACGCGATGTGCTACGTACCGTTCGAGCACAGCCATGAGCACGCGCGGCTGGTATTGGTGAGCGCCACGCCCGGGCACACCCACGTGCAACTGGCGGCGGAGCTGACCGAGAGCCTGCTGCAGCGGCATGCGCCCGGGCGCACCATCCAGCGTGAGAACAAACGGCGCGCGGAACTTGGCGGCCCGCTCGTGCGGCCCAACCTGATTCGCATGCTGGATCACTTCGGCATCGCGCAACTGGTCGGCCTGCCCGGCGCCGCGGCGCTCTGGGACGAAGGCTTCGAGCGGCTGCAGCCGCTGGCCTTGCTGCCCTATGCCACCACGCGGCGTGGCCTGGCCTTCGATGGCGACCTGGAAGAACTGATGGCGGTGCCGATGCTGCGCAGGGTGTTCGAGAACCTGTTCCTCGGCGCGCTCGGGCAGATGGATGACCAGGCGCTCTACCTGGCGCTGGGGCGCACCGCGTGGTCCGCGCTGGGCCATGCCGCTGACCGTGGCCTGCTGCAGCGCCGGCAACTGCTGGGCATGATGCCTGTACCCGCGCGCGCGGGCAGCATGGTGAAGTACTTCCTGCGCGAGGTCAGCGTCGATGCACTCTCCCCGCGAGACCCCGTGCGCCATCGCACCGCATGGCTCGACGCCGCGCATGACGAACTGGTGGCGGCAGTGCGCCGGCAAAGTCGGCATGACGCCGGTGCGAGCCAGCCCGGCACGGCGGCGACCTGCCTGGAGGCTTGAAGCCGGCCGCCGGCCAACTCGCGATATGTCGAAGTCATCACCCCACATCGGTGGGGTTCATGTTGCACTTTGGCGCGCCGTTAGCCTTCTGTGAGGGAATTGCCTCCCTCGACATTCCCGATCGGCGGCCCTTGTGGCCGCCTCTTTTTTGTGCGCGCGCGCAGACGCTCACGCGCTCAAGCGCCCCGACGCTCAGACCCGCAGGTGCCAGGCCCGCAAGTACTGGAACAAGTCCAGCCCGTGCGTGCCGTGGAACCACACGTGGCGCGACAACGCCAGTGCGCCCATCCACGAAGCCGCGACCACCAGCAGGTCGCAGCGTCCGCTCTTCCACCAGTTCAGCGAGTGCCGCCCGAGAATCCAGGGTACGCCGAGTGGGTTGGGCCAATCGGCCAGCAAGTGCATCAGCCCGCCACAGGCAAAGCCGAACGCCGGCGCGGCCAGCGCGTGCGCGCCCAGGGCGCGGTGCGCAACCACCAGCAGCGCCAGCCAGGCGATGCCCCAGTGCGTCCAGGTACGGTGTGTGATCCACAGCCGGCGGGATCTGGACCACCAGGCGACCTCCAGCCAGTCAGGCGCGCCACCGCCGGCCACGCCCGCAAAAAAGGCAAGCACCGCGGCCATGTGATACGGGCCGCCGGCACCAGACTTGGCGACCACTGCGGCGGCGGCGAGGCCTGCCGCCCATCCGGTGGCATGGTGTGCTTTGCTGGAAGCCATGACGTAGATGCGCCCATCGAGAGCCGTGAAATGAAGGGGCGCAATGGTGGCAGATCGCACCGCAAAAGAACAGGGCTCGGAGCCCGGCTTCGGCTTGCACGTATCCGCCGCGCGCGCTAAGTTGGAAGCTGCTTGCGGCAAATGCGCCGCGCACCTTGGGAGCGGGTCATGAGATCGCAAATTGCCCGGCAGGCCCGCGCAATCCTGGCGGCATCCCTGTGGCTAGCCGCGGCGGCACATGGCCAGCCGGTGGAATCCGGGCCGCTCACCATCGGCGGCTCGCTGGTGGTGGAAGGCCCCCTCACCGTCCATGGCACGCTGACCGTGGACGGCAGCGTCCTTGCACACGGCCCGCTGACCGCAGCCTGGTTTGCCAACCGCCCACCGGTCTATGGACAGCCGCCCGGCGCAGGGCGGCAAAAGGTGTTTCACGGCCCGCTCACCGTGCACGGGCCCTTGGTGGTGGAAGGCAACATGCTGGTCAACGGGCCGGTCAACGTCGATGGGCCGCTTAGCGCGGGCGGCAGCATCGACGCCGACGGCCCCATGCGCGAGCGGCGGCGCCAATGACGCGCCTGTCGATCAGGCCGATTGCAGGCGCGATGACGTGCGCCGGCCAGTCATCGCGAGCGCCGCGCCGCCGATGATGAGCGCGGCCGCGCCTGCCAGCGTCCACGTCAGCGTGGCAAAGCCGAACCACACCAGCAGCAGCGTAGCCATCAGCGGCGTGCCATATGACAACACCCCCAGCAACGCCAGGCGACCGTGCTTGGTGCCGTGGTCCCACGCCGCGAAGGCCACGCCGGTCGGCCCCGCGCCCAGCAGCAGCGCCGCGAGCCATTAGCCGGCGCTTGGCATCACGGTGGATTCCAGCGCAAGGTGGCACAAGGCACCGCACAGGGCGGGCCAGCAAGCTGGCCTCGGCGGGCGGGATCACCGCGAACGCGTAGAAATACAGGGCGTGGTAGAGAACGTGGCCATGCCCCTGCCACCTGTCTTGGCAATTACGGCTATGCGATGCGCGCGCCGTTTGACGATTTGCGAGGGAGAATAAACAGGGGCTTCCCATCGCGAAAAAAGGGCGCTATAATCGCGCCCCTCGCGACACGAAATGTACATGACGTAGCGAGCAAGTCTAAGTCCCCATCGTCTAGAGGCCTAGGACATCACCCTTTCACGGTGAGTACAGGGGTTCGAATCCCCTTGGGGACGCCAGTTTCGAGAGCAACGCCACCAAGCGCAGCCTCAACACGAGCGTCGGAAACCGCGACAAGCGGGTTCCACAGCCACTGCGGAGTGGTAGTTCAGTTGGTTAGAATACCGGCCTGTCACGCCGGGGGTCGCGGGTTCGAGTCCCGTCCACTCCGCCAGTCAGTATATGTAAAAGGCTTGCTGCTATCGAAATAGCAGCAAGCCTTTTTTTATTCCAAGCCTGGAATACCGGCCCTTGATGCGGCACCCGACGCGCGTTGCGATTGCAGGCGCCGCCCGGCGTCTACGCGCAGCGATAACGCCTGTGCCGGCGAAACAGGCTAAGCGACGCACACCAGTGCACCGTCCGTGCCCACCCGCCCCGGCAATCGCACTCAAATCCAGCCCAAGCCTTCAGCCCGATGCCGCCGCGCGCGGCAGCTTGACCACGAAGCTCGACCCCTGCCCTTCCTTGCTGGTGACCAGGACCTCGCCTTGGTGCAGGTCGACTGCCAGCTTGACCAGATACAGGCCAACGCCCGCGCCTGCCGTGCCGGCGACGTTGCCGCCGCGCACAAAGCGCTCGAAGATATGCTCGCGGTCCTTGTCCGGGATGCCCAGGCCGCGATCGGACACGGACACGCGGATCATGTCGGCGCCGCCGGAAACATGCACGGTGACCGGGGCGCCTGCGGGCGAATACTTGATCGCGTTGCCAACCAGGTTGCTGAAGGCCTGGAACAGCAGCTTGGCGTCGCCATGGAAAATCTCATTCACGCCAGGGTCGATGATCTCCTCGATGACGGCCGTGGGGGAACTCTCGCGGTGCATCTCGCAGACTTCGTGCATCAGCAGGGTCAGTGAAAAATCGACGCCTTGCAGCGTGGCAAGGCGCCCGCCGTCCAGCAGTTGCGAGGAATCGAGCAGGTGGTCGATCAGGTTGGTCATGCGCCGCACGGCAACACGGATCCGCCCGCAGCGCTCGCCGAGGACTTCGGCGGTGGGCACCTCCTTCATGCGCATGAGCCGCTGCGCGTGGCCGTCGATCACATTGAGCGGCGTGCGAAACTCGTGCGAGGCCATCGAGACGAAATTGCGCTGGAGCACCGCCAGGCGCCGCTCATTTTCCAACGTGTCCAGCAGCATCGTGGTCTGTGCGGCCAGCGCCGCCTTGCTGCGCTCCAGTTCGATCGTATTGTCGCGAAAGCGCACCACGGCGCGGGCGATTTCACCGATTTCATCCTTGCGCCCGGCGCCGGGGATCTCCACGTCGGGATCGTTGTCCATGATGCGGTGCATGCGCTCGACCAGTCCCGCGATGGGGTTCGACACGGCCCTGACCAGATAGATCACCGCGGCGATCACGAGGAATCCCGACACCAGGATAGCGCCGGCAATCAGTTGCCGGGCCTCGTGATAGGCATCCGCCTCGCGCTCGGTTGCCTGCGCGGCGCCGACGACGTTGCGCTCGGTCAGCACGCCCAGCGTGCCGTTGGCCTGCTCGAAGGCGCGGCGCGACTCGCCGCGATAAAGCGCCACGGCCTGCGTCGTGTCCTTCTGGTGGGCCAGCGAAACCACGCGATCGACCAGTTGCCGGTAAGCCGACCACTGCGCCATGAACTGCTCGTAGAGCGCCAGCTCGGCCGGATCGTGCTCGATCTTGCCATAGCGGGCCTCGACCTCCTTGATCACATCGTCCAGCCGGCTGATCTGCCCCTCGGCCGCGCGCAAGTCGGCGCGCGTCGTCGCGATCAGCGCGTCGCCCTCGAACGCGCGGTAGTCCGAAATATAATTGTTGAGGTCGCCCAGGATGCGGTTGCTCAGCAGCCAGCGGCCGCTGATCTGCGCCGACACGCTGTGAAAGTTGCTGAGCCGATTGATGCCAAACAGGCCCACGCCCACCACCAGCAGCAGGAACAGCACAAACACAAGCGACAGCCGGACGCGAATCGGCCTGAGCATGGGGACTGAATCGGGCAGCCCGACCAGGCGCCGCCCCAGGCCGCGACGCACTCGCCGGCTGGCGGGCGCCGGACGAATCGAGTGATTCATAAGACTTTTATCCTGAATTTCGCTACGCTGTACCTCGGCGGGCCGCAAGATGCGGCTCGCCGCCGCCACCAAGGACCACCATGACCGATGCCCGCCGGAAGATCCTCTGCATCGAGGACGATGCCGAAACGGCCGCACTGATCGCCGAAGAGTTGATCGAACGGGGCTTTGCCGTGAGCATCGCGCACGACGGCCAGCAAGGTTTTGCCGCCATTCTGCGCGACACGCCGGACCTCGTCCTTTGCGACGTGAGTATGCCAGTGATGACCGGCTTCGAACTGCTGGAAAAGATCACCTCGCTGGCGCCACGCTTTGCCGACATGCCCTTCGTCTTCCTCACGGCGCTGGCGCAGCGCGAGGCCGAACTCAGGGGGCGCAGGCTCGGGGCCGACGACTATGTGACCAAACCGGTCGATTTCGACATATTGTCCAGCATTGTCGAGGCTCGCCTTGCGCGGGTTGCGCGCACGCGGCCGGGGCTGCCGGCCGTGCAGCTCAGCGAGCGCGAGGTGGAAGCGCTGGTTTGGTCGGCGCGCGGCAAGACCTCGGGCGAGATCGCCACCATCCTCGGCCTGTCCAAGCGCACGGTCGACTTCCATATTGACAACGCCCGCCAGAAACTCGGCGTGGCCACCCGCATCGAAGCGGTCGTGAAGGCCGCGTCCGCCGGCATCATCAAGCCCTAGCGGCGCAATTGCCCCCCGGCCTACTGTGATCAATCACAGTACTCGGCGGCGGCCAATCCACATAGAATCGGCGCAATTTCATCGCCCCCGGAGCACGGGTTAGCGGGATTTTACGACCAGGGCGCCAGCCCCGGGGCCCACGGCGTCATGGCCGGATCTACCCGCGCCGACGATATGAGCAGATTTCAGCAGCAACGACCCACGCGAGCCGAGGTCGATCCCACCGCCAGCCGCGCGAACGTGTATCCCCATGCGGACGACCTGCGCCGTGCCACGACGCTGATCCATGTGCGTGCGAGCGGGGCGGCGGACGTGGCCGATGCCGACCTGACCGCTTTCCTGCTTACCGCGTGGCGCAAGCTGCACAGCGCCAGCCACCGACCGCCGCAGTGCCCACGTTGCCGGGCCCGCAAGTCGACCTTTGACGGTACCGATGGCAGCAGCCTGCCGCTCTTTCATTGCGGCGGCTGCCGCCAGCGCTTCAGCCGGCTGACCGGCACGCCGATGGCGCGGCTCAGGCTGGAAGATAAGGCGGAAGCCTTCTTCAACCTGGCCTCCCAGCAGGTGTCGGTCGCCGAAGCGGCGCGGCGCCTGGGGATCAAAAGCGAAACCGTCAGGCATTGGTCGATCCAGACCCGCTTGTGGCTGCTGACGCTGGATCCGCAAGGCGACTGGGAGCGGCGCGTGCAGCTCGGCGTTCGTTACGCGGTACTGCCGGCGAACTCCCGCGGCGAGCCCGCAAGCGCCGCGCGCGAGTGCAAGTGCACCATCGCCTCCGACGATAGCGATGCGCTCGCCGAAATGGAAAACGCGCCCCTGTTGATCCGGGTGTGCCCGCTATGCGAACAGACGGCGCACTAGCATGGAATAAACCAGATAAAGGAAAGGCAGGATCTTTTTTTACGGCCCTAGACCTTATTTAACCAGAAATATCATCGATCAATTCATATTGAATTCGATGCGGTTATCCTATTGCCTTTAAAGACGGCCATCCATTTCTTTCGCGCGCCGGATACAAAGCGTACCGCGGAATGGATGGTGATGGTCCCGGCCACTTCCTGCATTCCCCCAATTTCAAGGGACAGCGCGCGCCAACCGGCTTGCGGCGTGACATGGCTATCCGAAGGACTTCGATAGCGATTCTGCTATCGCTCTGCGGAATAGTCGATGCTGGATTCCAATTTTCAATTCCCAATGCGGGTAATCCCCTAAATTTCCGAAAGCCATTTGCAATGTTCTGGAAGGGCAATTGAAAGCTTGTCCTGTCATAACTGTTACAAGTAGCGATGGGAGTGTTTATGATTAAAAAACCAACTAACAGAAAAGTTGGAGCAGCCGTCATCCTGGTCTTTTCGGCTCGGGTCGCATGGGGTGTTCAACTGAGCGGAGATACCGATCCGGTCCCGCTTGTTCCACCAGTGCAGAAAGCGCCTGCTACCGGCAAGGCGCCAGCCAGCGGATGGGATCAGGCAGCGCCGCGCGGCGCCAGCGCGAGCGCCGCGCCAGCAGCCACGCTCAGTGCCGAAGAAAAGACAAAGGGCCTCGTTGGCCCCGGATTCTCATTGTGGGAGCTGTCGGAGGAGTTGCGCGCCAGCAACCCGCAACTGATCCAGGCCCGCTCGCTCTATATGGCGGCCAAGGCCACCGTGCCGCAGATCGCCGCGCCAAACAACCCGCAGGTGGGCTTTATCTGGGGCAACCTGCCCAAGAACAGCCCGCTGGCACTGGCGCGCGCCGAGAGCTTCAGCTACACCCTCACGCAGTCGATCCCGTTCCCGGGCAAGAAGGCGCTGGCCGCCGATATCGCCAACACGCAAGCCGAATCGATCGACGCGCAGCGCGACGCGCTGTACCTGCAGCTCTACGCGCAACTGAGCACGACCTACTTCCAGGCGCTGGCGCAGAAGGCGCAGCTCGATGTGCTGCGCCTGAACCTCAAGCGGCTGGAGCAGGTCAAGCAGGTGGCGCGCATCCGCTACGCCAACAACGCGGCGGGCTATGTGGACTACCTTAATGCCCAGGTAGCGCAGAGCAGCGCGCAGAACGATACGTTTGGCCTGGAACGCCAGTATGACAACGCGCTCAAGACCATCAACACGCTGATCGGCAAGAATCCCGAGTTCCCGCTGGAACTGCGCCCGGACGCCAGCGCGGTGCGCCTGCCGCCCACGCCGCTGCCCGAGCTGGAAGACATGGCCCTGCGCGAGCATCCCAACGTGCGGGCCTCGCGCTTCATGGTGGAAGCGGCCGAGAAGGGCGTGCGCCTGGCTCGCAAGGCCTACCTGCCTGACTTCCAGATCATCGGCACCTTCAATGGCAACAACCCGCCGCTGGGCTTCAAGCCGGCCAGCTACGGCATCGAGTTCGACGTGATCATCCCGCTGTTTTTCTTCACCAAGGAGAAGTACGGCGTGGATGAAGCCGTGGCCAACAAGGTGGCGTCCGACGCCAATGAGCAGTCGGTGCGCCAGCAGACGCTGCTGGCGGTGGATACCGCGCACAACAACCTGCGCCAGTCGGTGAACCAGGCGGAGTTCCTGCGCCAGCGGCAATTGCCCGAGGCCATGACCGCCTACAAGATGGCCTTCACCAACTACGCCAACAACAATGCCGACTTCACCGACCTGCTGACCGCCAGCTCCGCGCTCAAGAACGCGGAACTGGCGGTGACGCAGGCCGAGTCCGAGGCGCGCCAGGCTTACTACACGCTCGCCGCCGCGGTGGGCCGGGACAAATTCTGATGGCCGCAAGGCCTTGAACCTATGAACAAGAATCTGATGATCGGCGCTGGCTTTGTGGTGGTCCTGGCCGGCGGTATCTGGGGCGGGAAGTACTGGGCCCAGTCCCAACAGCCTGAACATGCACAACAGGCGGAGCAAGCCGGCAAGGCCGGCATGGCCGCGCCCTACGCCAAGCCCGAGGCGGCAAAGCCGCGCAACGTGCCGTCGCTGCTGACGCTGCCCGAAGGCGGCTTCGACCCGAACGCGGTCAAGTCCGCGGTGTTCAGCACGCAAGCCGTGACGATCGACACGCCCACGCCCGGCAAGCTGGCCTATAACGTGCAGCAGGCCAAGCTGGCCTCGGCGCGGGTGGCCGGCCGCGTCGAGCGCATCCTGGTGTTCGAGGGCGCCGTGGTGCATGCCGGCCAGCCGCTGGCCGAGCTGTACTCGCCCGAGTACATCTCCGCGCAGAACGAATTCCTGCTCTCGCATAACGCCTTCAAGACGCTCAGCAACAGCGACCTGAAGGAACTGGTGGACGATGCCCGCCTGACCATGCAATCGTCCGAGAACAAGCTGCGCGTGCTGGGCGCGACCACCGAGGACATTGCCCGCATCCGCGAGCGTGGCGTGGCCTCCGACACGCTGACCATCCGCGCGCCGATCGGCGGCACCATCGTCAAGCGCGACATGGACCCCGGCTCCTACCTCAACGTCGGCGACTCGCTGATGAGCATCATCGACACCCGCTCGATCTGGTTCACCGGCAACCTGTACGAGAACGACATCAAGAACGTGCGCCTGGGCCAGGTCATCGAGATCGAGACCCCGGCCTACCCGGGCCGGCACTACCGCGGGCGCGTCAGCTTTATCGCGCCCAATGTCGACGCCGATACGCACACCCTGCAGGTGCGCTGCGATGTGCCCAACCCGGATGGCACGCTCAAGCCGGAGATGTACGCCACCGCGCGCATCGTCACCGGCAGCGCGCAGGCGCTGGTGGTGCCGCAATCGGCCATCGTCAAGGACCAGGGCAAGCTCTACCTGATGACGCAGCCGGACGACAAGCACATCGAGCGCGTGGCGGTGCAGGGCACGCCACGCAGCGACGGCACCTTCCAGGTCACCGAAGGCGTGCCGGCCGGCGCGTCGGTGCGGGTGGTGACGCAGGGCGGCATGCTGCTCAACGAAATGTTGCTCAAGCAGGAGGCCTGAGATGGTCTTCTCGCCAATCAAGAGCATCCTCAAGCGGCGCCTGGTCATCGTCTTCCTGGCCATCGGCCTGCTGGCGGCCGGCGTGCTGAGCTTCCTGCAGCTGCCGCTGCAGGCGTACCCGGGCGTGGCGCCGGTCACGGTGCAGGCCATCACGCAGTGGCCTGGGCGCAGCACGGTGGAGGTCGAGCAGCAGATCACGATTCCGGTGGAGAACGCGCTGGCCAGCGTGCCGGACGTGCAGTCCTTCCGCTCGGTCTCGCTGTTCGGGCTGTCTGTTGTGACCGTCAAGTTCAAGGAGGGCGTGGATAACTTCAAGGCCCGCCAGAACTTCGTCACCTACCTGTCGCAAGCCAACCTGCCGCCGGGCGTGCAGCCCAACCTGTCGCCGGACGGCGACGCCACCGGCGAAATCCTGCGCTACCGGATCGAGGCCGACGGCATCGACGTGACCACGCTGAAGACCTACCAGGACTACAACGTCTACAAGGAGATCAAGCACGTCCCGGGCGTGGCCGACATCACCGCCTTTGGCGGCAAGGTCAAGCAATACCAGATCGTGCCGACGCCGGAGAAGCTGCAGGCCTATGGGCTCTCGCTCAAGCAGGTAGTGGATGCGGTGTCGAATGCCAACGCCAACGCCGGCGGCGGCCTGATGAAGGCCGGCGAGCAGCAGTTCGTGGTGCGTGGCGTGGGCCTGCTGCAAACGCTCGACGACATCCGCAACGTCACCGTTTCGGTGTCCAACGGCGTGCCGGTGCGGGTGCGCGATATTGCCGAGGTGCGGGTGGGCAACACGCCGCGCCTGGGCATGGTGCAGTTCGACCAGCACGACGATATCGTCGAAGGCATCGTGCTGATGAAGCGCGACGAGAACGCCACCGAGGTCCTGGCGCGGGTGCGCGACAAGATCGCCGACATCAACCAGAACGTGCTGCCCAAGGGTATCCAGGTCAAGACGTTCTATGACCGGCAGAACCTGCTCGATATCACCATGGGTACCGTCGAGCATGCGCTGTTCGTCGGCATCTCGCTGGTGCTGATCGTGCTGTTCATCTTCCTCGGCAGCTTCCGCGCCGCGGCGGTGGTGGCGGCGGTGATCCCGCTGGCGCTGTGCGTGTCGTTCATCAACATGGCCCACTTCAAGGTGCCGGCTAACCTGATCTCGCTAGGGGCGATCGACTTCGGGCTGATCGTGGATGCGGCGGTGATCGTGATGGAGAACATCATGCGCCACCTGGAGGAGGGCGAGACCAATGTGGAGGATGGCATCGTCAGGGCCACCAGCGAGGTCCAGCGCGCCATGATCTTCTCCACCGGCATCATCATCGTGGCCTACTCGCCGCTGTTCTTCATGGGCGGGGTGGAAGGCATCATCTTCAAGCCGATGGCCTTCACCATGGGCTTCGCGCTGCTGGCCTCGATCGTGCTGGCGCTGACCTTCGTGCCGGCGGTGACCTCCTTTGTGTTCCGCGGCTCGCTGCGGCCGCATTCGCCGAAGTTCATTGCCATCATCCTGAGCGCCTACAAGCCGCTGCTGCGCAAGCTGCTGAAGAAGCCCGGCCTGGTGTTCCTGGCCGCGTTCATCGGCCTGGCCGGCACGCTGTACAGCTCGCGCTACCTCGGCACCGAGTTCCTGCCCACGCTGGAGGAGAACAACCTGTGGCTGCGCATCACGTTGCCCAACACCGTGGATCTCGACTACTCGGCCTCCATCGCACGCGACCTGCGCGGCTTCTTCCGCCAGCAGCCCGAAGTGAAAACCGTGTCGGTGCAGATTGGCCGCCCGGACGACGGCACCGACTCCACCGGCGTGTTCAACCAGGAATACGCGCTGTACTTCAAGCCCCCGGCCGACTGGCCCAAGGGTGCGACCAAGCAGCAGGTGGTCGAACGCCTGTCCAAGCACCTGGATCGTATCCCGGGCATCGAGTACAACTTCTCGCAGTACATCCAGGACAACGTGAACGAGGCGCTGTCCGGGGTCAAGGGCGAGAACTCGGTGAAGATCTACGGCTCCGACCTGGTGACGCTGCAGGACAAGGCCAAGGAGGTCGAGTCCATCCTGAAGAAGGTGCCGGGCCTGGCTGACGTTGGCATCTTCAAGGAACTTGGCCAGCCCACGCTGAACATCACGGTGGACCGCGAGAAGAGCGCGCGCTTCGGCATGAACGTGAGCGACATCCAGTCCGCCGTGCAGTTTGCAATTGGCGGCGACGCGGTCACCAACATCCTGGAAGGCGAGAAGACCTTCGGGCTGTCGGTGCGGCTCAACGACCAGGCGCGCAACAACCCGGATGTCATCAACCGCTTGCTCGTGGATACGCCGGACGGCCAGCGCATTCCGCTGTCGATGGTGGCCAAGGTGGAGGCGACCGACGGGCCGTTCTTCGTCTACCGCGAAACCGGCAAGCGCTATATCGCCATCAAGTTCGGCGTGCGCGGACGAGACCTTGGCAGCGCGGTGGCCGAGGCGCAGGACAAGGTAGGCAAGGCGGTGACGCTGCCGGCAGGCTACAGCATCTTCTGGGATGGCCAGTTCAACCAGATGAAGATCGCGCAGAAGAAGCTGGCGGTGATCGTGCCGCTGACCATCCTGGTGATCTTCCTGCTGCTGTACAGCACCTTTGGCAACTTCAAGGATGCGCTGATGGTGGTGCTGAACGTGCCGTTCGCGGCCATCGGTGGCTTGCTGGCGCTGCATATCGCGGGAGAGACCCTATCGATCTCGGCGGGCATCGGGTTCTTGTCGCTGTTCGGCATTGCGATCCAGGACGGGGTGATCCTGATCTCCTACGTCAACCGGCTGGCGCAGTCCGACGACTTGCATGCGGCCGTGGTCGAAGGCGCCGCGCTGCGCTTGCGCCCGGTGGTGATGACGGCCATGCTGGCGGGCCTGGGGCTGTTGCCCGCAGCGCTGTCGCACGGCATCGGCTCGGAGGCGCAACGGCCACTGGCACTGGTGATCGTGGGCGGCATGGTGACCACCACGCTGCTGACGCTGCTGGTGCTGCCGGTGGTGTTCTCCTGGGTCAACCGCCATCGCGGGCGCAAGGGCGGCCCGGACGCGGCCTCGCTGACGCCGGCTGAAGGCATCTGAGCCTGAATTTGAACCGGAATCTGAACCTGAACCTGAACCAACCAGTGGCCGGCACGCCCCGGGCGGACCGGCCACGCAACGGGAGTCCATCATGAGCATGCGAAAAAATGCACCGGCGGCACTGCTCGCCATCCTGCTTTGCGCCGGCGTCGGGGTTGCCGGCGCCGCGTCGCCGAAGTCGTCGGCCAGCGGCAAGGGGCAATCGGCGCAGTCAGGGCAATCCACCAAGCAGTCCAGCCGGAATTCGGTGCTGCCGTCCAACGTGCGGAAATAACCGGCCGGCGAACCTCAGGCGCCGATAGGAATCAAGCCTTGGTTCCCGTCGGCGCCTGCCTCGAACACATCGCGCAACCACTGCACGAACACCCGCACCCGCATTGATAGCTGGCGGTTCTGCGAATACAGCACCGACACCGGCATCGGCGGCGGCGGCAGGTCCGCCAGCACGACCTGCAAGCGGCCCTCCCGCAACTCTCCCGCCACCCGATAGCGCGGCACCTGGACCAGCCCCAGCCCGGCCACCGCGGCGCCGGTGTAGAGATCGGCGCCGGTGACCGAAATGGCGGCCGCCAGTTGCATGGCCGTCACGCGGCCAGCTACCGTGAATTCCAGCGGCACAGGCTTGCCGGTGCCGCTGGAGATGTAGTTGACCGCGCGATGCGCCGTCAATGCATCAAGATCCGCCGGTTCGCCATGGCGGGCCAGGTACGCGGGGCTGGCCACGGTCACCTGCTCCAGCAGCGCGACCCGGCGCCCCACCATCGACGAATCCTGCAGGTTGCCCGCGCGCAGCACGCAATCGATTCCCTCGCGCACCAGGTCGACCAGCCGGTCGTCCTCGCCAATATGGATTTCCAGCTCGGGATAGTGCGCCAGGAAATCCGGCAGCGCCGGCACCACGAAATGCCGGGCCAGCGTCCCCTGCAGGTTCACGCGCAGCAGGCCCTTGGGCGCGGTATCCCGGAATGAGCCCTCCGCTTCTTCCAGGTCGGCTATCAGGCGCACGCAGCGCCGGTAGTGCGCTTCGCCGTCGTGCGTGAGCCGCACCGTGCGGGTGGTGCGCTCCAGCAGCCGGGCACCGAGCCGCTGTTCCATGCGCTTGATCAGGTTGGAGATGGTGGCGCGCGGGATCTGGAGATCCTCGGAGGCCTGGGTAAAGCTCTGGCGCTCGGCGATGCGCACGAAGGCCTGCATTTCCTGGAATCGGTCCATGCGTAGCTGAACGGTGCCGGAGTGGGCAATGAAAGACCCTGGGGCGCCGGATTGTTAATGTGAACGGATCAATGATATCAAAATGCCACCAATTATCTTTGCATAGGAATGGTCCATGATCCGTTTCACCAACCCACCGCCTGAAAGGAAACGGACCATGCGCAACGCCAACCCCACCCAAGTCGCCATCGTCACGGGCGCATCCCGCGGCATCGGTGCCGCCGTTGCCAGGCGCCTGGCGCAGGACGGTCTCGCCGTCGCCATCAACTACGCGGCCGGCGCGGCCCAGGCCGACGCCCTCGTGGCCGAACTGAAGGCCGCTGGCGCGTCGGCCATCGCAGTGCAGGCCGATGTGTCCAAGGCCAACGATGTGCGCAGCCTGTTCGAGATCACCGAGCAGCAACTGGGCAAGGTGAGCGTGCTGGTCAACAACGCTGGCGTGCTCAAGACGGTGCCGCTGGCCGACACCAGCGACGCGCTCTATGACCAGACCTTCGACATCAACGTGCGCGGCACCTTCAACACCCTGCGCGAAGCCGCCGCGCGGCTTGCCGACGGCGGGCGCATCGTCAATGTCTCCAGCACCACGCTGGCGCTGAACATGCCCGGCTATGCCGTCTACAACGCCACCAAGGCAGCGGTGGAGGCGTTCACGCACGTGTTCGCCAAGGAACTGCGCGGCCGCAACATCACGGTCAATGCGGTGGCCCCCGGCCCGATCGCTACCTCGCTGTTCCTCGACGGCAAGACCGAAGAGCAGATCCAGGCCTTCGCCAAGATGCCCCCGCTGCAACGCCTGGGCCAACCGGAAGACATCGCCGGCGTCGTCGCCTTCCTCGTCGGCGCCGATGCCGGCTGGGTCAACGGCCAGATCCTGCGCGCCAACGGCGGCTTGGCCTGAGCGCTTGCGCGGCAAGGCATCTGGACGCGGGCTACCGCTACTACGCCAAGATCTTCGGCGATGCGCCGGCCGGCGCGCACACAAAGGCCCGGGCCGCTGCCTACAATGGAGACAATAAGAACAATGACGGCGACCATCGGGCAATCGATCATGACCCCCCATCTGGCTTTGACGCATTCCACCCGCTCGGTGGCGCCGCGCGCTCACGTGCTGGCCACCCTGCTAGCCTGCGGCCTGCTGCTCGCGCACGCTGCGCCGGCCCAAGCGCAGGCATCGGCAGCATCGGCGCCGGCGGCCCCCCCCGGCGCGGCCTTCTCCGCCGGCACGCCCGGCGGCCCGTTGCCGGCCGGGTGGAAGAACCTGCCGGTGGCGCACGGCAAGGCGTCGACCCACTACAGCCTGGTGGCGCAGGACCACGCCACGGTGCTGGAAGCCGACGCGGCCGCCTCCGCCTCCGCGCTGATGCACAAGGGCAACAACCTGGACCTGGAGGCCACTCCGCAGGTCAGCTGGCGCTGGAAGGTGGAACACCCGATCGATGCGGCCGACAACAGCGTCGCCGCCAAGGAAGACGCGCCGGCGCGCCTGGTGTTCATGTTCGATGGAGATACGGACAAGCTATCGCTGGGCGAGCGCACCGCCATCAAGCTGGCCAAGACGCTGGCGGGCGAGGAACTGCCCTATGCCACGCTGATGTACATCTGGTCCAACACCGCGCCGGTCGGCACGGTCATCGACAACCCCCACACCTCGCGGGTCAAGATGATCGTGGTGTCAGGCGGAGCCGACGCCGCCGGCAATTGGCTCACGCTGAGCCGCAATGTGGAACAGGACTTCGAGCATGCCTTCAAGGAGAAGCCCGGCAAGCTGACCGCCTACGGCCTGCTCACCGATACCGACAACACGGGCGGAAACGCGCGGGCCTGGTATGGAGATATCCTGTTCGGGGCGGCGAAGTAGCGTCGCGTGCCGCGGCAAACGCGGATTGCGGTCGTCGCTTGCCAGTCATTCAAAGGGGTTCAGAACACGCACCCCGGTACCAGCAAAATCACTAACGTTGCGCGTCACTACGGTGAGGTCGTGAATCAGCGCCGTCGCCGCGATCAGTTTGTCCAAGGCATGCTCCGCGTGGGGGACACGAAGGCGCCCCCATAGCTGACCGATTTCCGCATCTACCGCGAGGATATGTGCCCCGAACTCGTGCAGCACCGTGTCGAGCCACGTGGCAAGAAGCGCGCCTTGCGCATGATCTCCCCGATGCTGGATCAGCTCGACGCCACGCCGAAGTTCGCCGACTGTGACGACCGACAAGTACAGCTCACGCTCCTGCTTTGCCGCTTGGCGAAAGAATGCTCGAACACCCTTGTCGGCACGCTCGCGCTTCCTCATCTCACTGATGACATTGGTGTCAATCAAATACATGCGCGGCCCCGCCCGGCTGATCGACGCGCTCGAAATCGCTGTCCTCGCCGACATCTGGCATGCTTGCCAACACCTCGGCAAAGCTCTTGCGCCTGGTCGTGTGCAACGCCCGCGCAAGAATTTCACGGTGCTCGGCCTCAGCGCTACGACCGTGTGCGGCAGCCTGCTCACGCAGCCTCTGTACTAGCGCTTCATCAATCCCTCGAACCAGCAGATTTGCCATGATCCCCCTCCTGCAATGCCATCCGAAAACGATAGCATTGATATCATTGCGATGCAATCATGGATCGCATCGCAATGATGCCTGCGCAGGAAGGGTGAGCAATCCGCCTCAGCCTGCCAAAAACCCGCAAACCGCCTGCGCAAACCCCTCCGGCTGCTCCCAGTTTGACAAGTGGGCCCCGTCCAGCTCCACGTAGCGCGCCCCGGCAATCCCTTGCGCCACTTCGCGGCCTTGCGCCGGCGTGGTGGCCAGGTCGTGCGTGCCGGCAATCACCAGCACCGGGCAGGAGATGCGCTGCAGCTGCGCGCGCAGGTCGGCGTCGCGCACGGCGGCGCAGTTGGCCGTGTAGCCTTCGGGCGATGCGTCCAGCAGCATCTGGCGCACCGGCGCGATGCGCGCGGCGTTGCCAGCCAGCCAGGCGGCGCTGAACCAGCGCGCCAGCACCGCATCGACGATGGCGGCCATGCCCTGGCTGCGCACCGTCTGGATGCGCGTGTCCCAGCCGCTGGCCGGGCCGATGAGGGCGGCGGTATTGGCCAGCACGAAGCGGCCGAAACGCTCGGGGTGATTGGCCGCCAGCCACATGCCGGTCATGCCGCCCATCGACAGCCCGCAAAAATGCGCGCGCTGGATGCCGGCGTGATCCATGATGGCCAGCACGTCCTGGCCGAGTTCGGCAAACCCGAACGGCGCTGCGGCCGGGGACGGCAGGCCGGAGCCCCCGTGGCCGCGGGTGTCGTAGCGCAGCACGCGAAAGCGCTGCAGCAGGCTATCCATCTGCGGCGCCCACATCTGCATATCGGTGCCCAGCGAATTGGACATGACCAGCACGGGCGCGTGGGGCGCCCCCTCGATCTCGTAATGCAGCGCGATGCCTTGGTGCAATGCAGTGGTCATGGCGTTCTCAATCCGCGCGGATGCCGCGTTCGCGGATCAGCTTGCCCCATTTATCGGTTTCGGCAGCGAGGTGCTTGCCCAGCTGCGCGGGCGTGCTGCCGATCGGCTCGGCGCCGATGGCGGCCAGGCGGGTACGCACCGACGGCTTGGCCAGCGCGTCCACCATGGCCTGGTTCAGGCGCGCGACCACGGCGGGCGGCGTCTTGGCCGGGACAAAGGCGGCGAACCACGGCGACAGGTCATAGCCCTTGACGCCGGCTTCGGCCAGGGTCGGCACGTTCGGCAGCGTCGACGAGCGCTTGGCGGTGGTCACCGCGATGGGCGTGAGCTTGCCGGAGTCGATGTGCGGCTTGGCCGAGGTGATGCTGTCGAACATATAGTCGACCTGCCCGCCCAGCAGGTCCGTCATGGCCGGGCCGCTGCCCTTGTAGGGCACGTGGAGCATCTTGACGCCGGTGAGCGAGGTGAACAGCTCGCCAGCCAGGTGAATCGAAGTGCCATTGCCGGCGGAGGCATAGGTGTACTTGTCCGGCGTGGCGCGCGCCGCGGCGATCAGGTCGGGCACCGTGGCGGGCAGCTTCTTGGCCTTGCTGGTGACCAGCACGTTAGGCACCACCGCCAGGAGCGAGACCGGCGCGAAATCCTTGACCGGGTCATAGCTGAGGCGGCCGTACAGCGCGGGGTTCACCGCCATGCCGTTGGCGACGATGATCAGCGTGTAGCCGTCCGCGGGCGAGCGCGCCACCATCTCGGCGCCGATATTGCCGCCGGCGCCGGGGCGGTTTTCCACCACGATGGACTGGCCCAGGCTCCTCGACATTTCCTCGCCCAGCGTGCGGGCGATATTGTCCATCGCACCGCCTGCGGGGAATGGCACGACCCAGCGGATCGGGTGATCGGGATAGGTGTCGGCATGGGCGGCGGACGGCAGCACGGCCAGGGTGGCCAGCGCACAGGCGCAGGCGGCCCACGCGCGCAGGAATGGCAAGCGCATCAGAGTCTCCTCCAAGTGGATTCGGAGTTGGTGTTGGTGTTGGTGTTGGCGTTGGACCGCGGCCATCGGGGCCGCGGCGGTATTCAGGGTAACGGCGAGCCGGCCGGCTTACTTGATCGACGACGGGTGCTTGGCCAGCGGCGTGACGTGGATTTCCATGTACGGGAACAGCGGCAGGCTGGAGAGCATGGTGTGCAGTTCGTCGTTGGACTCGGCATCGAACACGCTGTAGTTGGCGTACTCGCCCACCACGCGCCACAGATGCGGCCACTTGCCCTGGCGCTGCAGGTCCTGCGAGTACGCCTTCTCGCGCGCCTTGATCTCGTCGGCCTGCGCGGCCGGCATGTCCGCGGGCATCTTTACGTCCATTCTCACCAGAAACAACATGCTTGAATCCTCGGTCTATGTTTGCTTGGGCAGCGCCTCAGGCGGCGCGGCGGTAATGGGCCAGCTTGTCTTCGTCCAGCGTCAGGCCAAGCCCCGGGCCAACCGGCAGGTGCAAGGCAAAGTCACGGTACTCGGGGCGCGCCGTCACCACATCATCCTTGAGAAGCAGCGGGCCGAACAGCTCGGTGCCCCAGGCCAGCCGCGGCAGCGTGGCAAAGCCGTGGGCAGCGGCGATGGTGCCCACGCTGCCTTCCAGCATGGTGCCGCCGTACAGCGCGATGCCGGCAGCGTCGCCTACCGCCGCTGTGCGCAGCATCTCGAAGATGCCACCGGACTTGGAAATCTTCAGCGCGAACACGTCCGCGCCCGCAATGCGCGCCAGTTCCATCGCATCCTCGGGGCCGCACACGGCCTCATCGGCCATCACCGGCACCACGAAGCGCGCCGCCAGCCGGGCCAGCGCGCCACGCTGCTCGCGCGGCACGGGCTGCTCGACGAGATCGATGCCGGCGGCTTCCAGCATGGCGATGCCGGTGGCGGCATCGGCTTCGTTCCAGGCCTGGTTGACGTCCACCGTCACGCGGGCACGGTCGCCCAGCGCGCGCTTGATGGCGGACACATGGGCCACGTCATCGCGCACGCTGCGACGGCCGATCTTGAGCTTGAAGGTGTTGTGGCGGCGCTCGGCCAGCAGGGTTTCGGCTTCTTCGATATCGCGGCCGGTATCTCCGCTGGCGAGCGTCCACAGGCAAGCCAGGTTCGGCCGCACCGCGCCGCCCAGCAATTCGGACAAGGGCAGGCCCAGGCGCTTGCCCTGCGCATCGAGCAGCGCGGACTCCAGCGCCGACTTGGCGAAGCGATTTCCCCGCGCCACCGAAGCCAGGCGCTGCATGGCGGCGTGGATATTGCACGCGTCGATGCCGGCCAGTGCAGGCGCCAGATAGGTATCGATGGTCAGCTTGATGCCCTCGGGGCTTTCGTCGCCGTAGCTCAGGCCGCCGATGGTGGTGGCTTCGCCAATCCCCTCGATGCCGTCGCTGCAACGCAGCCGCACGATCACCAGGGTCTGGCGCTGCATGGTGGTCATGGCAAGCTGGTGCGCCCGGATGGTGGGCAGGTCGACCAGGATGGCTTCGACGGAGGTGACGGTTGCTTTCATGCTGGGTGTCTGCCAAGTATGGAATACGTTGAGAAGCAGTATGTGGCTTGACATCCAGGGTGTCCAAGACCGAGTATGTCCCGATCAATACCTTTAAAGTATGAAAGGACGGGGGCATGGAGCTACGTCACCTGCGTTATTTCCAGGCCGTCGCGGCCGAACTCAACTTCACCCGCGCGGCTGAGCGCCTGCATATCGCCCAGCCGCCGCTGTCGCGCCAGATCCGCCAGCTGGAGGACGAAATCGGCACCGTGCTGCTGGACCGTTCCTCGCGCGCGGTACGGCTGACCGAGGCCGGGCGCTTCCTGCTGGAGCAATCGCTGCAGCTCAACCAGCGCATCGACGAGATCGTGGAAGGCACGCGGCGCATCGGCCGCAATGAAAAGCGCTGGTTCGGCATCGGCTTCGTGCCATCGGTGCTCTATGGCTTCCTGCCGGAACTGATCCGGCTGGTGCGGGGCTCCGATGCGGCGCTGGAGGTGGGCTTGTCGGAGCTGACCACCGTACAGCAGATGGAAGCACTGAAAGCCGGGCGCATCGATATCGGCTTCGGCCGCATCGTGCTGGACGACCCGGCCATCACCCGCACGGTGGTCATGGCCGAAACGCTGGTGGCCGCCGTGCCCAGCGGCCACCCGGCGCTCAAGGGCCCGCCCATGACGCCGGCGCAGCTGGCGGCCCACCCCTTCGTGCTCTACCCGGCGCGGCCCCGCCCCAGCTACGCCGACCACGTGCTGGCGCTGTTCCGCACGCAGGGCCTGCAGTTGCGCGTGGCGCAGGAGGCCAATGAGCTGCAGACCGCCATCGGCCTCGTGGCCGCGGGGCTTGGGATCTGCCTGGTGCCGGCATCGGTGCAGCGCCTGCACCGCGACGACGTGGCCTACGTGCCGATTGACGCACCCGGCTTTACCTCGCCGGTGATGATGAGCTATCGCAGCGACGACAGCTCGGCGCTACTGGCCGAGGTGGTCAGGCGCGTCGGCGAACTGGCCGGGACACCGCCATCGGCCTGAAATCCCGCACAGGCCAGGAGAAAACCCGGCGGCATCCCATGAATGGGTGATGCGCGAAGGCCGCCCGGTTTGTAGAGTGCCGTTATAAAAAGGATACGGGGAAATCGTGCCATCGACGCACTCAGGGTCACTATCGGGCCACGCCGCGCCACGGCCGGGTGGCCCGCTCATTGCGCTGCTAAAAGCGTGCGGGGACATGCTGCGCAAGGTCTGGCGCGGCGAGCAAGGTGAGGTAGCACTCACCTTGCTCCAACCGCTCGCGGCGCGCAACGCCACCTCCGTCCAGGCGCCGGACAGCGCCTTGCGCCTGCAACTCACCTACGCCGACACGCCGCTGACGCCCGGTGTGCCCCGGGTCACCGCCACCGCTGCGGTGCTGCGGGGCGACGGCACCGACATTACCGCCTCTGTGCCCCCGTCCGCATGGACCTGGCGCCAGGCTTGCGGCCTGTCGATGCGGGCCGGCTACGGCGCGGTCACGGTCGATACCGAGGGCCAGGGGCATGCCGTGTGCGTTTGCCCGCAGGGCGCCAGCGTGTCGGTCTCCGGCACCAGCCGCGCGGCCTGCCAGACGATGGCATCGGGGGTGGAAGTGACCGTTTTGCTAGCCAGCGGCCAGCGCTTGAGCCAGCGCTTCCAGCTGGGCCCGGCCGGGCTGGAATAAGTCAGGCAAGCCAGGCCGCGACAAGAACGCGGACTGCCCATCGGCAGTTGCCCCTCACCCCGCCAGTCACCCCTTGAGGTACATGTTCAGCCGCTTGGCGGCGTTGCGAAGGTGGGTTTCCGCCGCCTGCGCCGCCCGTTCGGGATCGCTCGCCACGATCGCGTCGTAGATGGTCTTGTGCTCTTCCTGCACGGCCTCGACCATGTCCGCGTGATGGCTCTTGGTATTGCTCCTCGCCTGCCGGATCACGCGCCGCGCGCCGTGCTCCAGGTGTTCGCTCAGGGCCTGGAAGTGCGGGTTGTGCGTCGCCTCGACAATAGCCTGGTGAAAGGCGAAGTCCTCTTCATCGCCCAACCTGTCGTTGGCGATCTCGTACTCCATGCCGATCAGCGCGCGCCGGATCCGCTTGAGGTCTTCCGGCGTGCGCCGCATGGCCGCGAACCTGGTGGCCGCCACTTCGATCGTCACCAGCAGTTCCATCACCATGGCCAGCGAGTCTTTCTCGTCGATGGCCACATCCTGCATGCGAAACGCCTGGCGCTGGCTGCGCTCGGTCACGAACACACCGCTGCCCGCCTTGGGCGCAACCAACCCCTCCGACTTGAGCTGCGACAGGGCCTCGCGCACCACCGCGCGGCTGACCGAGAACTGCTCGCACAGCAAGCGCTCGCTGGGCAGGCGGTCGCCCACGGCGAACTCGCCCGCCTGGATCGCCTGGATCAGGCGCCTGGCGATCTCGTCCGGCAGGTGTTTAGGCTCGGGATGGAACATGGTTCCCTCCGGGCGCTGGGTGGGCGGCGGCGCCGCGGCACCGGGCACAGTCTTGTTCAATACGGGCTCCCTGGCGCCAGACAGCCTCTGGCTGGCGCTCGATCTTGAATTGGTCTTACAGGTCAATGTAGCACGTCTGCGCGCGCATGAAACGTGTGGAATGTACCAGCACGAAGCCGTGCCGGCACCCGTTATTCGTCTGTAATCCAAGCTCTGCA
The DNA here is from genome assembly GCF_014170355.1 of Cupriavidus sp. UME77. Taxonomy (NCBI): domain Bacteria; kingdom Pseudomonadati; phylum Pseudomonadota; class Betaproteobacteria; order Burkholderiales; family Burkholderiaceae; genus Cupriavidus; species Cupriavidus sp. UME77. Next base: position 15,241 of record NZ_LZZU01000098.1, on the reverse strand, counting down.
AGGGAATAAGCCCTTCGTTCCGCTACGTGGATGCGTGTCCGATCAGACTCTCAGTAGAAACCCGCATGCCGCGCAAGTCGCCGTTGACGACCGCCGCCCATCTCCCTATAGTAAACCTGTCAGACCACTTAAGCCGCAGGTCAGACCACTATGACGGGCCGGTTCGGCGCCCGCCAGATGAATCCAAACAATAGCCAGGAGACACCCATGAGCGGTAGCCGCATTACCCGTCCTTTGTTCGCAGCCGCGGCACTCTCCGTGCTGGCGGGCACGGCATCGGCGGCGCCGGTGAAGATTGCGCTGGTCGAGACGCTGTCCGGCCCGCAGGCATCCACCGGCCTGATGTTCCGCGCAGCGGCGCGCTATGCGATCGACAAGATCAACGCCACCGGCGGCTGGAACGGCGAGCCGCTCCAGCTGGTCGAGTACGACAACCAGGGCGGCCCGGCGGGCGCGGCGGACAAGCTGAAGGCGGCCGTGGCCGATGGCGCCCAGATCGTCATGCAGGGTTCGTCCTCAGCCGTATCCGGCCAGATCACCGAGGACGTGCGCAAGTTCAACCTGCGCAATCCGGGCAAGGAAATCCTGTTCATGAACGTCGGCGGCGAAGCCATGGAGCTGACCGGCGAGAAGTGCCACTTCTATCATTTCAAGTTCGCCACCAATGCGCAGATCCGCGTCAAGGCGCTGGTCGGCGCGATGAAGCCGCTCCATGCGCTGGGCACCCGCGTGTACTCGATCAACCAGAACTACTCCTGGGGCGTCGACATGGAAAAGGCCATCGGCGACTACGCCGGCGCGGGCGGCTACACGGTGGTGGAAAAGACGCTGCATGACGTGAACAAGGTGCAGGACTTCTCGCCCTACGTGGCCAAGATCGCTGCCGCCAAGGCGGACAGCGTGATTACCGGCAACTGGTCCAACGACCTGCTGCTGCTGATGAAGGCCAGCAAGGCGGCCGGCCTGAAGACGCGCTTCGCCACCGTGTTCCTCGACCAGCCGGGCAATATCGGCAACGCCGCCGACGTGGCGCTGGGCCACTATGTTGCCCACCCCTTCAATGCCGAGGCGGGTAGCGCCGACAGTGAGCGCTTCGCCAACGACTTCAAGGCCCGGCAGGGCCATATGCCCGCCTACATCGAGCCGCAGACGGTGTTCGCGGTGGAGATGCTGGGCGAAGCGCTGAAGAGCGTGAAGCCGGAAGGCGGCAAGCTCAACACCAGCGCGCTGGCCAAGGCGCTCGAAACCGCCAAGGTCAGATCGCCGCTGGGCGAGATGAGCATGCGCGCCGCCGATCACCAGGTGCTGCTGCCGATGGTGGTGTCCGTGGTCGCCAAGGACGCGAAGTTCAAGGTCGACGGCACCGACATGGGCTTCAAGCCGGTCAAGACCTTCTCCGCCGCCGAGGCCGCCACGCCGGCCCAGGCCAGCTGCAAGATGCAGCGCCCCAGCTGATTCCCCTGCCCAAGCCACCCTAGCAACATCAGCCAGCGCCCGCGGCGCGGGCGCTGGCAAGTACGGCCATGCGCAAGTTGGCCGCACAGGCTCGTTCCAAGGAAGCCTTCATGGAATACCTCCTCGTCTCATTGCTTAACGGCACCATCTACGGCCTGCTGCTGTTCATGGTTTCCGCTGGCCTGACCCTCATCTTCGGCATGATGGGCGTGCTCAACTTTGCCCATGCGTCGTTCTACATGCTGGGCGCCTACTTTGCCTATACGCTGCAAGGCACGATCGGCTTCTGGCCGGCCATCGTGGTTTCGCCGATCCTGGTCGGACTGGCCGGGGTGGCGGTGGAGCGTTTCTTCCTGCGCCGCGTCCATCACCACGGCCACGCGCACGAACTGCTGCTGACCTTTGGCCTGTCTTTCATCATTGCCGAGCTGATCAAGCTGTTTTTCGGCAACTTCCCGGTGGACTACCGCATCCCGGCGTCGCTGGACTTCGCGGCCTTCCACCTGGGTGTGTCCTCCTACCCCTTCTATCGCGTGTTCATGGGCGGCATCGCCGTGGCCATGTTCGCCGTGATCTACCTCCTGCTCACGCGCACCCGGGTCGGCATCGTGGTGCGCTCGGCGATCTACAAGCCGCGCATGGCCGAGGCACTGGGCCACAACGTGCCGCTGGTCTTCATGGGCGTGTTCGGCATCGGCGCGGCGCTGGCGGGCCTGGCCGGCGCGGTGGCGGGCGCGTTCTACACCACCAACCCGAACATGGCGCTGGAACTCGGCGTGATGGTCTTCGTCGTGGTGGTAGTGGGCGGCCTGGGCTCGCTGGAGGGCGCCATGCTCGCCTCGCTGCTGATCGGGCTGATCACGTCGTTCTCGGTCGGCATCGATCGCAGCCTGGCCGACCTGCTGGCCTTGGCCGGGGCGGGCGCCTGGGCCGAGGAAACCGGAGGGCTGATGACCCTGAAGCTCTCCAGCCTGGCCGGGACGATCCCGTTCGCGCTGATGCTGCTGATCTTGCTGGTCCGTCCGTCAGGCTTGATGGGCGAGAAGGAGTAACCATGACCCACCTCTCCAACACGCAGAAGACCTTGTTGCTGCTCGGCACAGGCGCACTGCTGGCGCTGCCGATGGTGCTCTCGCAATCGCTGGTCAACGCATCCATCCAGATGCTGATCGCGGTGCTGTTCGCGGCCTCGTTCAACCTGCTCAGCGGCCAGGGCGGCATGCTCTCGTTTGGCCATGCGGCGTACTTCGGCATTGGCAGCTTTGCCACCGTGCACGCCATGAACGCCTTCGGCGGCAACGGCCTGCTGCCCACGCCGCTGCTGCCGCTGGCCGGCGGCGCCATGGGCCTGGTCGCCGGCCTTGCCGCCGGCTGGTTCGCCACCAAGCGCACCGGCGTCTACTTCGCCATGATCACGCTGGCGCTGGCCGAACTGCTGCACTCGCTGGCGCCGCACCTGAAGGGCTGGTTCGGCGGCGAAGCGGGCCTGTCCACCATGCGCATGCCGGCGTGGGGCCTCGCCTTCGGCGACAGCAACCAGGTCTACTACCTGACCTTGTTCTGGGTGCTGCTGTCGCTGGCGCTGCTGTACTTGTTCACCCTGACCCCGGTGGGCCGCCTGACGCTGGGCCTGCGGGAGAACGCCAACCGCCTGCGCTTTCTCGGCTATGACACCCACCGCCTCGGCGTGCTGGTGTTCGCCGTCTCGGCCATGTTCGCTGGCATCGCTGGCGCGCTGCAGGCACTCAACATGGAAGCAGCCAATTACGTGGTGTTCGAGTCATCCGCCTCCGCGGCGGTGGTGCTCAACAGCTATATCGGCGGCGTGAAGCTCTTCCTCGGCCCGGCACTGGGCGCGGCGGTGATGACCTTCTTCGGCTACGCGGTATCCGACCTGACGCGCTCGTGGCTGCTGTACCAGGGCATCGTGTTCGTGCTGGTGATGATGTTCATGCCGACGGGCCTGGCCGGGCTGATCAAGTCCTTCGCCACGCACAGCAAGACCTATGGCCTGCGTGCGCTGCTGCCCATGGCGCTGGCATTCGTCATCGGTACGTTGCTGCTCGCGGGCGGCACGGTGTTCACCGTGGAGATGCTGCAGCGCTTCTTCTCGCAAGACTACCGCTCCATGGCTGCCCTGAATGGTGGTGGCTGGCCCGCGATCGCGCTGTTTGGCCGCGAGTGGGATCCCATCTCGCCGCTGACCTGGCTGGTGCCCGCGGCGCTGCTGGCGGCAGGCATCGCCACGGCACGCCTGGCCAACGGCCGCTGGCTGCGCCTGAAGGACGCCACCCCCGCCATCGACGCCCCCGCCACCGCGGCCACCAACGTCCGGAGGAACCCGGCATGAACACGCAAGCGATGCTCTCCCTGCGCGGACTGCGCAAATCCTTCGGCGACGTCGACATCATCCGCGGCGTGGACCTCGACCTCGTCAGCGGCGAACGCCACGCGCTGATCGGCCCGAACGGCGCCGGCAAGTCCACGCTGTTCCACCTGATCTCCGGGCGCCTGCCCCTGACCAAAGGCGAGATCGTTCTCAATGGCGAGCCGATCCACGGCCTGTCGCCGCAGAGCATCAACCATCGCGGCCTGGCGCGCTCGTTCCAGATCACCAATATCTTCGCGGGCCTGACCGTTTTCGAGAACCTGCGCCTCGCCGTCATGCGGCGCCACGGCCTGCAATACACACTGTGGAAGTTCGCCCACAAGGTGCGTGCCGTGCGCGACGAGACCCAGCACCTGCTCGAACAGGTGCGGCTGGCCGGGCGCGCACAAACCATCGCCGGCGAGCTGTCCTATTCGGAGCAGCGCTCGCTGGAGATCGCCATGACGCTGGCCTCGGACCCGAAGGTCATCATGCTCGACGAGCCGATGGCGGGCATGTCGCAGGAAGAGACCGACTACACCGCCGGCCTGATCCGCGAGATCGCGCAGGGCCGCACGCTGCTGATCGTGGAGCACGACATGGATGTGGTGTTCTCGCTCAGCGACCGCATCAGCGTGCTGGTCTACGGCGAGATCGTCGCCACCGGCACGCCGGACGAGATCCGCAACAACGCACGCGTCAAGGAAGCCTATCTGGGCGAGGAGGTCACGGTATGAGCGCGCAGTCCGTACAAAGCGCCGATCCGCTGCTGAGCGTGCAAGGACTGCACGCGCACTACGGCAAGAGCCACATCCTGCACGGCGTGGATTTCCACGTTGGGCGGGCCGAAGTGGTAAGCCTGCTGGGCCGCAACGGCTCGGGCCGCTCCACCACCCTCAAGGCCATCATGGGCCTGGTGCCGCCAAGCGCTGGCCACATCAGGCTGCGCGGGCGCGATCTGGCCGGCGCGCAATCGTATGCGATCTGCCGCAAAGGCATTGCCTATGTGCCGGAAGAGCGCGAGGTCTTCGCCAACCTGAGCGTGGACGAAAACCTGCGCATGGGCGAGCAGCGCGCCACCGAGGGCGCGCCGCAATGGACCTTCGAGCAGATGTTCGACTACTTCCCGCGCCTGAAGGAGCGCCGCAACACCAAGGCCGGCAGCCTTTCCGGCGGCGAGCAGCAGATGCTGACCATGTGCCGCTCGCTGCTGGGCAACCCGCTGGTGATCCTGATCGACGAGCCCACCGAAGGCCTCGCGCCCAAGATCGTGACGGTGGTTGGCGAGGCCATCCAGGACATTCACCGCCGGGGTGTCTCGGTGGTGCTGGTGGAGCAAAAGCTCGCCATCGCGCTGAAGGTATCGAGCCGCGTCTGCGTGATGGGCCACGGCCGCATCGTCTTTGAAGGCACGCCCGAACAACTCACCTCCAATACCCAACTTCTGAAGGACTGGTTAGCCGTATGAGCACCTCTTTGCCTATTGGATACCCGAACGCGCAGCCCTTTGCGCGCGCCAGCTACCCCGGCCTGGCCGGCAAGGTCGTGCTCAACACCGGCGGCGCCAGCGGCATCGGCCGCGCGATGGCGCATGGCTTTGCCCGGCATGGCGCCCGCCTGATGCTGCTGGACCTGGATGCGCAAGGACTCGCCAGCACCAAGGCGGAGCTGGAAGCGGCCTACCCGGAAGTGCAGGTCGAAGTGGTGAAGGCTTCGATCACCGATCCCGACGCCGTGGAGCAAGCCTGTGCCGCCACCGAAGCCCGCTTCGGCCGCATCGACATCCTGCTCAACAACGCCGGCATCTCGATGAACAAGCCCTCGCTGGAACTGACGCCCGACGACTGGCGCCGCGCCATCGATATCGACCTCTCCGGCGTGTTCTTCTGCACGCAAGCCGCGGCGCGCCGCATGGTGCGCCAGGGCGGCGGCGCCATCCTGAGCACCGCGTCGATGTGGGGACTGGCCTCGTCCGCACGGCGCCTGGCGTACTGCGCCGCCAAGGCGGGCGTGGTGTCGCTGACCAAGTCTCTGGCGGCGGAATGGGCTGAGTACAACATCCGCGTCAACGCGGTCTGCCCGGGCTACACCAGCACCGCGCTGATGGAAACGCTGCTGGCCAGCAAGGCCATCGACGGCGACGCGCTGCTGGCGCGCACGCCGCTGCGCCGCTTTGGCGCGCCTGAGGAGATGGCGGAAGTCGCCCTCTTCCTGGCCTCGGACTCGGCCGCGTTCATCACCGGCCATGCGCTGGTCTCCGATGGCGGCTGGACCGCCGACGGCTTCTGAGCACGCAGTCCTCCAACACGATTGCAAGCACCATCGAACGGTAATCAAGGATTCTCCAATGTCTGAACGTAACGCCCTGCGCCCCGCCGCCGAATGGGTGGAACTGCGCACCACCGATGAAGACTGGGCCAAGGCCGACCCGGCCCTGCTCGGCACGCTGCTGAGCCACCTGCACCTGATCCGCGGCTTCGAGGAGGCTGTGCTCGAACTCGCCGCCGAAGGCCTGGTCCACGGCCCGGCGCACTCCAGCATCGGGCAAGAAGGCGGCGCCGCCGGCTCCATCGTGCCGCTGACCGGCGCGGACCAGATCAATGGCTCGCATCGCGGGCATCACCAGTTCGTCTCCAAGGCGCTGGGCTACCTCGCGCCCAATGGCATCGACCCGCGCGCGCCGCTGCCGGCGGACGTGCAAACGCTGCTGCAACGCACGCTGGCGGAAATCCTGGGGTTGGCGCAGGGCTATTGCAAAGGCCGTGGCGGCTCCATGCACCTGCAATGGGCCGAAGCCGGCGCGCTGGGCACCAATGCCATCGTGGGCGGCGGCGTGCCCATGGCCGCGGGCGCGGCGTGGTCGCACCGGCATGCCGGCACGGATGCGGTCGCCATCACCTACTTCGGCGACGGCGCGGTCAATATCGGCTCGGTGCTGGAGACCATGAACCTGGCCGCCGCATGGAAGCTGCCGCTGTGCTTCTTTATCGAGAACAACCGCTACGCCGTCTCCACCACGGTGGAAGAGTCCACCGCCGAGCCGCGCCTGTCCGCGCGCGGCATGGGCTTCAACATCCCGAGCTGGAAGGTCGATGGCATGGACCCGCTGGCGGTGTACCTGGCCACGCAGGAAGCGCTGGCGCATATGCGTGCCGGCAAGGGCCCCACGGTCATCGAAGCCGATCTGTACCGCTTCTTCCACCAGAACGGCCCCTTCCCGGGGAGCGCCTTCGGCTACCGCAGCAAGGAAGAAGAGCAGCAATGGCGCGCGCGCGACCCGCTCGAACTGATGGCGCGCCGCATGCAGGCGCGCGGCCTGATCAGCGCCGACGAGATCGCCGCGCTGCGTGAGCGCATCAAGCAAGCCATGCGCGACGCGATGGCCGCGCTGACTGAAGCCGATCCTTCCGGCAAGCCGGGCAAGCGCCGCATCCGTCCCGAGCTGTGGCCGAGCCCGGACTTCCGCGATGTAGGCATCCGTGGCGACCTGAGCGAGCTGGCAGGCCTGCGCTGCGAGGAGGAGGCCGGCTTCTCCGGCAAGCTGGACAAGCGCAAGTTCATCGACGTGGTGGCGGACGTCATGCAACGGCGCATGGAGACCGATCCGTCGGTGGTGGTGATGGGCGAGGACGTGCACCGCCTCAAGGGTGGGACCAACGGCGCCACGCGCGGCCTGCGCGACAACTTCCCGGACCGTGTGCTGGGCACGCCGATCAGCGAGAACGCGTTCGTGGGCCTGGGTGGCGGGCTGGCGCTGGATGGCCGCTACAAGCCGGTGGTTGAGTTCATGTACCCGGACTTCATGTGGGTGGCGGCCGACCAGGTCTTCAACCAGATCGGCAAGGCGCGCCACATGTTCGGCGGCGAAAGCGACGTGCCGCTGGTGCTGCGCACCAAGGTGGCGATGGGCACGGGCTATGGCTCGCAGCACTCGATGGACCCGGCCGGCATCTTTGCCACCAACCCGGGCTGGCGCATCGTGGCGCCTTCCACGCCGTTCGACTACGTGGGCCTGATGAACACCGCGCTGGCGTGCAAGGACCCGGTGCTGGTGATCGAGCATGTGGACCTGTACAACGCCTCGGGCATGGGCCCCGTGGATGACTTCGACTATCACCTCCCGGTGGGCAAGGCGGCGGTGCGCCGCGACGGTAGCGACCTCACTGTCATCACGTACCTGTCGATGGTCGGCCACTCGCTCGAAGCGGTGGAGCAGACCGGCATCGATGCCGAGGTGATCGACCTGCGCTGGCTGGACCGCGCCAGCATTGACTGGGACACCATCGCGCAGAGCGTAAAGAAGACCAACAACGTACTGATCGTGGAACAAGGCGCGCGGGGTACCTCCTATGGCGGATGGCTGGCCGACGAGATCCAGCGCCGCTACTTCGACTGGCTGGACCAGCCCGTGCAGCGCGTGACCGGCGCGGAAGCAGCGCCGAGCATCTCCAAGGTGCTGGAGCGCGCCGCCGCGGCCCGCACCGAGGAAGTGGCCGAAGGCCTGCGCCAGGTGATGCGCGACAAGGGCGCGGCGTGAGTCCGGAATCCCGCCTGGCCAACTGAACGAACCCAAGGAATACCAATGACCCTGAACATGATTGTTCCCCTGGAGGTCGGCATCGCCGTGCGCGACCTGCCGCGCATGCGCCAGTTCTACGAGCAGGTACTGGGCTTCGACTTTGTCAGCGAAGTGGCCGTGCCTGCGGCAAGCGCCGTGCAGGCTGCCATGCACGCCGGCGGCTATACCGCCGTGCGCCTGCAAACCAGCTACGGAGAGCGCATCAAGCTGCTGGCCCCGGTGCAAGCGCCCGCACCCGCGGCAGCGCCCGAGTACATCCTCGACAAGGCCAACGCCACCTACCTCACGTTTATCGTGGACGACATCCAGGCCGCCGTCGACAAGCTGCTCGCCGCCGACGTGGAATTCCTGACCGGCCCGCAGCGCATCGAAGTGCGCCCCGGCACCTACCTGGCGTTCTGCCGCGATCCCGAAGGCAATGTGCTGGAGATCGTGCAGTACGCGGATATCGCCGCCTACCGCCCCGACCTGCAACCGAGGACTGCCTGACATGGCCACCCTGCTACGCATGCCCGAGGTGGCGGCCAATGCCACCCAGGCCACGCTGCAAGCGTGGACCAAGAACGAAGGCGATACGATTGCCGTGGGCGACTGCATCGCCGAGATCGAGACCGACAAGGCCGTGGTTGAGCTCAATGCCGATTCGGCCGGCGTGCTCGCCCGCCGCCTGGTGGCGGCCGGCCAGGACGTGGAAGTGGGCGCGCCCATCGGCGTGCTGCTGGTCAATGGAGAAACCAGCGTGGATATCGATGCGCTGATCGCCGCAGCCGGTGTCGGCGCGCAAGCGCCGCAGGCCGAGGCGGCATCCACTGGCCAAGCCGTGGTGGCCGCCAATGCCGCCCCGGCGCAAGCCGCACGCATCTTCGCCAGCCCGCTGGCCCGCCGCCTGGCGGCGCAGCGCGGACTGGACCTGGCGGCATTGCGCGGCAGCGGCCCCAATGGCCGCATCGTCAAGCGCGATATCGAGCAGGCCGCCGCGGCTCCGGTCGCTGCCAGCGCACCTGCCGTTGCGCGCCCCGCCGCACCGCAAGCCCAGGCCAGCGATGCATTCACCGAAATCCCGCACAGCAATATGCGCCGCACCATCGCGCGCCGGCTGAGCGAGAGCAAGGCCACCATCCCGCATTTCTACCTCACGGCGGATTGCCGCATGGAGCAGTTGCTGGCGCTGCGCGCGCAGATCAACACCAACGCGCCGCGCAAGATCTCGGTCAACGACTTCATCGTGCGCGCCGTGGCGGTCGCCTTGCGCGAGGTGCCGGCAGCCAACGTGGGCTGGACCGATACGGCGATGCGCCAGTATCGGCAGGCCGATATCGCGGTAGCGGTATCCACGGACGCCGGCCTGATCACCCCCATCGTGCGCGCTGCCGATACGAAGCCGCTGTCCGTCATCAGCGCCGAAATCGCCGACCTGGCCACGCGCGCGCGCGCTTCGCAACTGCGCCCCGAGGAGTACCAGGGGGGCAGCTTCAGCGTTAGCAACCTGGGCATGTTCGGCGTGTCCGAGTTCTCCGCCATCATCAACCCGCCGCAGGCCGCCATCCTTGCCGTGGGCGCCACGCAAGCGGTGCCGGTGGTGGAAGGCGGCGAGCTGAAGGCCGGGCAGGTCATGCGCTGCACGCTCTCGGTGGACCACCGCGCCATCGACGGCGCACTGGCCGCGCAATGGCTGGCCGCGTTCAAGCGCCTGCTTGAAAACCCCTTGTCGATGCTGATCTAAGGACCATGACGTGGCGAACTCCTCATTTGACCTGATCGTCGTGGGCGGCGGCCCGGGCGGCTACGTGGCCGCCATCCGCGCCACGCAGCTGGGCATGAAAACCGCGCTGGTCGAGAAAGAGCACCTGGGCGGCATCTGCCTGAACTGGGGCTGCATTCCCACCAAAGCACTGTTGCGCTCCGCCGATGTACTGCGGCTGGTCAAGGACGCAGCGGCCTACGGTGTGCATGCCGCGCCGCCTACCGCCGACCTGCCGGCCATGGTGGCCCGCTCCCGCGCGGTGGCCGCGCAGCTGGGCAAGGGCGTGGCTCACCTGATGAAGAAGAACGGCGTGACCGTGCTCAACGGCCACGGACGGCTGGCGGGCAAGGGCAAGCTGGAAGTCACCGCAACGGATGGCACGATCAGTACCGTTTCATCCGCCCACATCCTGCTCGCCACCGGCGCACGCGCCCGCCAGTTGCCCGCGCTGCCGGCGGACGGCAAGACGGTCTGGACCTATCGCGAGGCGCTGGCGCCGCCCGTGGTGCCAAAGCGCATGCTGATCGTCGGCGCCGGTGCCATCGGCATCGAGTTCGCCAGCTTCTATCACGCGGTGGGGGTCGAGGTGACGGTGGTGGAGATGGCGGACCGCATCCTGCCGGTGGAAGATGCCGACATCTGCGCGCAGGTAGCGAGCAGCCTGAGCCGGGAAGGCATCGTGCTGCATACAGGCACCGGCATCAAGAGCGCCGAGCGCAACGGGCAAGGCTGGTCCGTCGAGCTGCAAGGCGGCAAGTCCGGCGGCGCGAGAGTCGACGTCGACGTCGTGCTGGTGGCGGCAGGCATTGTCGGCAACGTGGAAGGCCTCGGCCTGGAGCAAACCGCCGTCAAGGTCGAGAAGACGCATATCGTCACCGACGGCTTCGGCCGCACCGATGAGCCCGGCGTGTATGCCATTGGCGACGTGGCGGGCCCGCCGTGGCTTGCGCACAAGGCCAGCCACGAAGGCGCGATCTGCGTGGAACGTATCGCCGGGCTGCATCCGCATGCGCTCGATGCCACACGTATTCCGGCTTGCACCTACAGCCATCCACAAGTGGCGAGCGTGGGGCTCACCGAGGCACAGGCCAGGGAGCGCGGCCATCCAGTCAAGGTCGGCAAGTTTCCTTTCGTCGGCAACGGCAAGGCCATTGCCATGGGCAGCACTGCCGGCCTGGTGAAGGTGGTATTCGACGAAGGCAGCGGCGAACTGCTCGGCGCCCATATGGTGGGCGACGAGGTCACCGAGATGATCCAGGGCTACGCCATCGCGCAGACGCTGGAGACCACCGAGGCCGACCTGATGGCCGCCGTCCTGCCGCACCCGACCATGTCCGAGGCCATGCACGAAGCCGTGCTCGCGGCCTACGGGCGCGCACTGCATATCTGAACACGGGAGAGAACATGTACAACTTTGATCAACGCACGCTGCTGCTGACCGGCGCCAACGGCGGCATCGGCCGTGAGACGGCCAAACTGTTCCTGGCGCACGGCGCCAACCTGGTGCTGACGGATCTGGACGAAGCCGGCGTCGCCGGATTTGCCCGCGAACTGGACCCGGGCGGCGAGCGCATCGCCACGCTGCGCATGGACGCCGCCAGCCCCGACGATTGCGAGCGCGCCGTGGCGCTCGCGCAAGCGCGCTTCGGCGGCATCGATTTCCTGGTGCCGTCGGCAGGCTTGTACCAGGCCCAGCCAGTGGCCGAGATGAGCGACGCGCAATGGCGGCAGACGCTGTCGATCAATCTCGATGGCGTGTTCTATCTTGTGCGCCGCGCCATTCCCGCGCTGCGCGAGAACAGCGCCATCGTCAACCTGACGTCGGTGGCGGCGCACCGGGGCGCTTACTACAATGCGCACTATTCGGCCTCCAAGGGTGGCCTGCTCAGCCTCACCCGCAGCCTGGCGCGGGAACTCGGGCCGCGCACCCGCGTCAATGCTGTATCGCCGGGCGTGATCGAAACCCCCATGACCACCGAGCTGATCCAGAAGCGCGGCGCCGATTCCGTCGAGCAGACACCGCTCAAGCGCCTCGGCCACCCGCGCGAGATCGCCACCGCCATCGGCTTCCTGTGCAGCGACGCGGCCAGCTTTGTCACTGGCGAGGTGCTGCACGTCAATGGCGGGCTGTATATCGCGGGTTGAGTCGCGGGTTGAGTCGCGGCTTGATCGTCCGTCCGGCGGCCAAACGAGACCGCCGGATCCTGCTAACCTGCCGTCGGCGGCGCTGCGCCGAATCCCCCCAACATCGCTACGGAACCGGAACCAGACCATGTTGCAACTCCAAGACCCCTCCCTGCTGCGCCAGCAGTGCTATATCGATGGCCGCTGGACCGATGCGCAGCGTCATATCGACGTGACCAATCCCGCCACCGGTCAGCGCGTCGGCCAGGTGCCCCTGCTGGGCGCCGACGAAACGCGCCAGGCCATCGAGGCCGCCAACCGCGCTCTGCCGGCCTGGCGCGCGCGTACCGCCAAGGAACGCTCCGCGCTGCTGCGCAAGTGGTTCGAACTGCTGCTGGCGAACCAGGACGACCTCGCCCGCATCATGACCGCCGAGCAAGGCAAGCCCTTTGCCGAAGCCCGCGGCGAGATCGGCTACGCGGCCTCGTTCATCGAATGGTTCGCCGAGGAAGGCAAACGCGTCTACGGCGAGACCATTCCCGCACCCGTCAGCAACCAGCGCATCGTCGTCACCAAGGAACCGGTGGGCGTGTGCGCGGCCATCACGCCGTGGAATTTCCCCGCGGCCATGATCACGCGCAAGGCCGGCCCGGCGCTGGCGGCAGGTTGCACGATGGTGGTCAAGCCCGCCTCGCAAACCCCGCTGACCGCGCTGGCGATGGTGGCGCTGGCGGAACGCGCCGGCATTCCCGCAGGCGTGCTGTCGGTCGTCACCGGCTCGGCTGCCGCCATCGGCGGCGAACTCAGCAGCAACCCGCTGGTGCGCAAGCTCACCTTTACCGGCTCGACGGAGGTCGGCCGTACGCTGATGGCGCAGACGGCGTCCACCATCAAGAAGGTCTCGATGGAGCTCGGCGGCAACGCACCCTTCATCGTGTTCGAGGATGCCGACCTGGATGCCGCCGTCGAAGGCGCCATCGTGTCCAAGTACCGCAACGCGGGACAGACCTGCGTCTGCGCCAACCGCCTCTATGTGCACAGCAAGGTCTATGACGCCTTCGCCGAAAAGCTGGTCGCGGCGGTACGCGCGCTGAAGGTGGGCAACGGCATGGACGACGGCGTGCGCATCGGACCGCTGATCGACGGCAAGGCAGTCACCAAGGTCGAGGAACATATCACCGACGCGATCTCCAAGGGCGCGCGCGTGCTGCAAGGCGGCAAGCGCCACGCGCTCGGGCAATCGTTCTTCGAGCCTACCGTGCTGGCCGACGTGACGCCCGGCATGCTGGTCGCGCGTGAAGAAACCTTCGGGCCGCTCGCGCCGCTGTTCCGCTTCGAGACCGAGGACGAAGTCGTCGCCATGGCCAATGACACGGAATTCGGCCTGGCGAGCTATTTCTACGCCCGCGATCTCGGCCGCGTGTGGCGCGTCTCCGAGCGGCTGGAGTACGGCATGGTCGGCGTCAACACCGGCCTGATCTCCAACGAGGTGGCGCCGTTCGGCGGCGTCAAGCAATCGGGCGTGGGCCGCGAAGGCTCGCACTACGGCATCGAGGACTACCTGGTCATCAAGTACACCTGCATGGCCGGCATCTGAGCCATCGCCATGCCCGCGGGACGGCGCGCATCCGTCCCGCCTCCCGCTTCCTTCCCTCTTCCCGCTCTTACACGTCACCCGGAATCCCGCAATGCAGATCGATGGCAATACCCAGCTTGTCGGCATCATCGCCGCCCCCATCGCGCACGTGCGCACGCCGCAACTCTTCAATGCCTCGGTCGCCCGCCAGGGCCTGAACGCCGTCTGCGTGCCCTTCCATGTGGATGCGGCGCAATTGCAGGCATTCCTCGCCGGCGCGCCAGCCGCGCAAAACCTGCAAGGCCTGGTCGTCACCATGCCGCACAAGGAGGCGGTGGTGGCCATCTGTGGCGAACTGACCGATGCCGCGCGCCTGCTCGGCTCGGTCAATGCGATGCGCTTCGACCGCCAGAAAGGCTTTTGGGTCGGCGGCAACTTTGATGGCGACGGCTTCGTCGCCGGCCTGCGCGAACGCGGCCACAGCCTGTCTGGCAAGCGCGTGCTGCAGCTAGGCGCCGGCGGTGCCGGCAAATCGATGGCCTACGCCATCGCCCGCGAGCGGCCGGCCGAACTGGTCATCTACAACCGCTCCGCCGACAAGGCGCAAGAGCTGGCGGCAAGCCTGAAAGCGGTGCTGCCGACCGTCTCGATTCGTGCCGGCGATAACAGCCCCGCCAGCTTCGACGTGGTTGTCAACGCCACCGCGCTCGGCTTGCGCGATACCGACGCCACGCCGCTCCCCGCTGCGCAACTGAGCGCAGGCACGCTGGTCTGCGAGGCGGTGATCCGCGATGGCGATACCCCACTGCTGAAAGCCGCGCGCGAACGCGGCTGCGCGGTGCATCACGGCCAATGGATGCTGTATGGACAGATCGTGGAGATCTCGCGCTTCCTCGGCGTTGCGCTGGCGCCGGAGTTTGTCGAACGGATCCTGGGGCCGGTGGACTGAGCACGAGCACGGCGGCATAACGAACGCCGGCCCTCTCCCCCGCCCCTCTCCCGCAAGCGGGAGAGGGGAGCAAAACCGGTGGATGGCAAACGGTAGCGCGCCGGCAGATGCAGCCCCGCGCGAAACCCCAAACGCGCGATATCCGAGGACGAAAGCAAGAGCGCTGCCGCCAGACGCCGACTCGGTGTAGCCGTGCGGAGCGCCCGAGGGCGGGCCGCACCAACCCGCGATGCGAAGCGAGCCGTCAAGGTGTACCACGCCATACGGCGCGCCTTCTTTGCCTACTTTCTTGGCAAGACAAGAAAGTAGGTCGCCGCCCCGCAGGGGTGGTGAAACTGCCTTTGACTTTAAGCCTTTGACGTTGACTTTGAACGGCAAGCAGTCAGAGCAGCAATCGCAATATCAAATCACCCCATCCCGCCGCAATCCCCCAATCACCTCCCCCC
>NZ_LZZU01000097.1:0-51423 GCF_014170355.1 Cupriavidus sp. UME77 | reverse complement strand
GTCGGAGGGGGCGGGGAGGAAGCCGGCGTAGGCGGCCAGGGCGGCTACCGGTGCGGCATGGCCGTGGCTGGCCAGGGCGAGTTCAGGCAGGATCGTGGGCATGATGGCCCCGAGCGCGCAGGCCGAGCAGGCGCTGCAGGTGCCACCGGCGCCATGGCTGGCGTGGTGATCCTGACGGTCTTGATGCTCTTGATGGGCTGGCTGGTGAGTCATGCCAGATAGGCTGGCCGTCCCGTCCGTCTGCCGGGCCGGGTCCGCCGCGTCATGGCAATGCGCGCCGGCATGGCTGCCAAGCGCGGCCTCCGCCTGCGACTTCATGGCCGCATGGCGTAACATCATCGATTCCACAGCCGGCGAATCGGCCGGCAGCACGACGGATGGCACCTGCCCCGAATGCACGGATTGCGCCGCGCTGCAGACCATCATGACCGCCGCCGCGACACCCTGTGCGGGCAGCGCGATCATGGCAAGGCACAACAGGAAGTAGCTAAGGACGCGTTTCATCGGTGCAGGGGAATCAGGAGCCGATATTGTACCTGCATCGAAAGGTGCGGTAGCGTGACGCCAACATGACAATGCTGACATCTTCCGCCGCGGCGGGGCTTGCTCGTATAGCGTGTCGGTCTTGCAGGGCCGGTGGATGGCCCGGAGTGAATAATTATGCGCATACTGATTGTCGAAGACGAACCCAAGGCAGGTGACTACCTGCGCAAGGGCCTGAGCGAATCCGGTTTCGTGGTGGACCTGGCGCGTGACGGCGTGGACGGCCTGGCCCACGCACGCGGGCAGGAGTACGACCTCATCGTGCTGGATGTCATGCTGCCGGGCATGGATGGCTGGCAGCTGCTCCAGGAACTGCGGCGCGAGCGCGATACGCCGGTCCTGTTCCTCACCGCGCGCGATGAACTGTCCGACCGGCTCAAGGGCCTGGAGCTGGGCGCCGATGACTACATGGTCAAGCCCTTCGCCTTCGCCGAGCTGGTCATGCGCATCCGCACCATCCTGCGGCGTGGCCCGCTGCGTGAAAGCGAGCTGATCGAAGTGGCGGACCTGCAGATCGATACCGTCAAGCGCCGCGTCACGCGCAACGGCCAGAAGCTGGAACTGACCTCCAAGGAGTTCGCGCTGCTGCAACTGCTGGCGCGCCGCAGCGGCGAAGTGCTGTCGCGTTCGCTGATTGCCTCCCACGTCTGGGACATGAATTTCGACAGCAACACCAATGTGGTTGATGTCTCCATCCGCCGGCTGCGTGCCAAGGTCGATGACCCCTTTCCCGCCAAGCTGATCCACACGCGCCGCGGCATGGGCTACGTGCTGGAAGAGCAAGCCCGGTGAGCCGGTCCATGTCAGGGGCCGCCGCTTGATCCGCGCCGTACTCCGCCTGCCGGCATCGCTCACGGCACGGCTGGCGCTGGCCTACGGCGCCGCCACCGTGGCCATCCTGGTGGCCGTTGGCACCTACCTGGCAAGCGCGCTTGCCGCCCAGTTGCAGGATCGCGACGAGAGCGAACTGGTCAGCGAAGTGCTGCTGGTGCGCCATCTGCTGCGCGAGGTGGGCTCGGAGGCCGAGATCCGTGCCGACACGCATCGCTTCGCCGATCTCGCATTGGGCCATGAAGGATTGATCCTGCTGGTGCGCGGCACCGGCGGCGAGCCGCTGGTCACCCTGAACCCGCGCCATGAGCCGGTGCCGGCATTGCCAGTCCTGCCCGCGGCCACACCGCCCGACAAGTCCCAGCTGCATACCTGGTATCCCCGCAATGGCGTCGCCTCGCGCGGCATCTCCGCGCTGGGGCAGTTGGGGGATTCCGAGCGCGCGGTCGAGATCGTGGTGCTGCGTGATGCCGGGTACCGCGTGGCGCTGATGAAGGCCTACCAGACGCAGATGCTGTGGGCAACGCTATGCGGCGCGGCAGTCGCGGCGGGGCTGGGATACCTGCTGGCCAGGCGTGGCCTGCGCCCGCTCAGGCGCATGGCGCAGGATGCTTCCGCCGTCACCATGAGCCGGCTCGCCACGCGGCTCGATGCCGGCCAGGCGCCCACCGAGCTGCGCGCGCTTGTCGCCGCGCTGAACGACATGCTGGCACGGTTGGAAGACGGCTTCCATCGGCTCTCCGAATTCTCTGCCGACCTGGCGCACGATTTTCGTACGCCCATCAGCAACCTGATCGGCCAGACCCAGGTCACGCTGGGCCATAGCCGCCCGGTGCAGGAGTACGAGAACCTGCTGGAATCCAACCTGGAAGAATACGAGCGGCTGGCCCGCATGATCGAGAACATGCTGTTCCTTGCGCGCGCGGACCATGCCCAGGTGGCCATGAAGATGCGAGAACTGGACGCGCGCGCGGAGCTGGACAAGGTTGCCGAGTACTACGAAGCCGTGGCGGCGGACCGCGACATCAAGGTGCAACTTGCCGGCCAGGGCGCCGTGCGCGCTGACCAGACGCTGCTGCGGCGCGCGGTGACCAACCTCGTCGACAATGCCTTGCGGCATGCGCCCGCGGGCAGCGCCGTGGACATCCGGGTAGTGGCGGACACCGCCGCTACCCGGATCCAGGTGAGCAACGGTGGCGCTGGCATTGCCGCCGAGGCGCTGCCGCATGTGTTCGGGCGTTTTTACCGAGGCGACCCCGCGCGCAGCAATTCGGCGGGTTCGACCGGGCTTGGGCTGGCCATCGTGGATACGATCATGCGGCTGCATGGGGGCAGCGTGAGCATGCGCAGCCGGCCCGGCGAGACGGTGGCGGAGCTGAAGTTTCCCACGCAACATGCCCGGTCCGCGGTAGATCCGCCGGGTAGACGTTAAGACCTCCTGTTGCTGCCACGCATGTGAACGCGTCGCCATGCCATGGCGCAGCGGTGCTTGACAGCAGGAGCGGCGCACCGCTCCTGCCGCCGCCAGCGTTAGCCGTTGGGCAATGCCGGTGGCACCGTCGAGCCGCCAACCAAGCATTCGCTGCCTGCGTCATCTTCAACGCCAGCCTCCTCCTTGTCGCGCCGATGCGCCAGCCGGTACAGCACCGGCAGCACCAGCAAGGTCAGCGCGGTGGAAGACAGGATGCCGCCTATCACCACCGTGGCCAGCGGACGCTGTACCTCGGCCCCGGTCCCGGTGGCAATCGCCATTGGGATAAAGCCCAGCGATGCCACCAGCGCGGTCATCAGCACCGGGCGCAGCCGGGTCAGCGCACCGGTGTGGATGGCTTCATCGAGCGGCTTGCCTTCTTCGCGCAGGCTGCGGATGAAGGACAGCATCACCAGCCCGTTGAGCACCGCCACGCCGGACAAAGCGATAAAGCCCACCGCCGCCGAGATCGACAGCGGAATGCCCCGCAGCCACAGCGCCAGGATGCCGCCAGTGAGCGCAAAGGGGATGCCGGTAAAGACCAGCAGGCCATCGCGCACATTGCCGAACATGGCAAACAGCAGCACAAACACCATCAGCAGCGCCACAGGCACCACGATCTGCAGCCGCGTGGCGGCCGATTGCAACTGCTCGAAGGTGCCACCCCAGGTGACCCAATAGCCCGCCGGGACCTTGACCTGACGATCCAGCGACGCCATTGCCTCGGGCACGAAGGTACCCACGTCGCGCCCGCGCACATTGGCGCTGACCACGATGCGGCGCTTGCCGTTCTCGCGCGAGACCTGATTGGGCCCCGGGGCCAGCGTGAGCGTTGCTACTTCGCCCAGCGGGATATAGCTGGCGGCTGCCGTACTTCCCTTGGGCAAGGGGATCGGCAGCCGGCGCAGCGCCTCCACATCGCCACGGATGCCTTCCGGCAGGCGTACGCCGATATTGAAGCGGCGGTCGCCCTGGAAGAAGATGCCAGCGTCCCTGCCGCCCACGGCAATGGCCACGGTGTCCTGCACATCGATCATGTTGAGGCCATAGCGGGCCGCGCGGGCGCGGTCCACGTCCACCGTCAGCATTGGCAGGCCGCTGGTCTGCTCGACCTTGACCTCGGTTGCGCCGGGGACGGCCCGCAGCACGGTGGCGACCTTTTGCGCAGTGTCCTCCAGCACGGCGTTGTCGTCACCGAAGATCTTCACGGCCACGTCGCTGCGCACCCCGGAGATCAGCTCGTTGAAGCGCAGCTGGATCGGCTGCGAGAACTCGTACTTGTTGCCGGGGATGGTTGCCAGTTCGGCCTCCATCTCCGCCAGCAGTTGTTCGCGCGTCTTGGACGGATCGGGCCACTTTGCCCGCGGGCTGAGCATGATGTAGCCATCCGAGGCGTTGGGCGGCATCGGGTCCGAGGCGATCTCGGCAGTGCCGGTGCGGGCGAAGACGCGCTCGATTTCGGGGAATTTCTCCTTGAGGCGCGTCTCGATCTGCTGCTGCATGGCGAGCGACTGGGTGAGGCTGGTGCCGGGAATGCGCAGCGCCTGCACGGCGAAATCCCCTTCGTTCAGGTTGGGGATGAACTCGCTGCCCAGCCGCGTCGCCACCAGGCCGCTCAACAGCACCGCCACTGCGGCAAGGGTCAGCACCACCGGTGTGTTGGCGATGGTCTTGCCGAGCATCGGCGCGTAGGCGCGCTTGGCCCACAGCATCAGGCGGTTTTCCTTCTCGGCTACCTTGTCGCCGATATACAGCGCCACGGCCGCCGGCACGAAGGTCACCGACAGGATCATCGCGCCGATCAGCGCCAGCACCACCGTCATCGCCATGGGGTGGAACATCTTGCCCTCGACGCCGGTCAGCGCAAAGATGGGGATGTACACGATCATGATGATGAGCTGGCCGAAGATCAGCGGGCGGCGTGCTTCCCGCGAGGCCGCAAAGACCTCGTGGAAGCGTTCGCCGCGGGTGAGCGGGCGGCCGTGCTGTTGCTGGGCATGGGCGAGGCGCCGCACGCAGTTCTCCACGATCACTACCGCGCCGTCGATGATGATGCCGAAGTCCAGCGCGCCCAGGCTCATCAGGTTGGCGCTGATCTTGTAGGTCACCATGCCGGTGAAGGTAAACAGCATGGATAGCGGGATGACCAGCGCGGTGATGATGGCGGCGCGCAGGTTGCCGAGGAACAGGAAGAGGATCACGATCACCAGGATCGCGCCCTCGACCAGGTTCTTCTTGACGGTAGCGATGGCGCGGTCCACCAGCACGGTGCGGTCGTACACGGTGACGGCCTTGACGCCAGCCGGCAGCGAGCGGTTGATGGCGGCCATGCGCTGGTCCACCGCTTGCGACACGGCACGGCTGTTCTCGCCGATCAGCATGAAGACGGTGCCCAGCACCACTTCGCGCCCGTTGTCGGTGGCCGCGCCGGTGCGCAGTTCGCGGCCGATGCCCACGTCCGCCAGGTCGCGGATGCGGATGGGCTGGCCCTGCGCGCTGCCCACGATGATCTCGCGGATATCGTCGACGGACCTGACCTGCCCTGGCGCGCGCACCAGGTATTGCTCACCGCGCCGCTCGATATAGCCGGCACCCACGTTGGCGTTGTTCTTCTCCAGCGCCACCACCACGTCCTGCAGGCTCAGGCCGTAGGAGGCCATCCGTTCCGGGCTGGGCGCCACCAGGTACTCCTTGGCGAAGCCGCCGATGGAGTTGATCTCGGTGACGCCGGGCACCGTGCGCAGCTGCGGCTTGATGACCCAGTCCTGGATCTCGCGCAGGTCGGTGGGCGTGTAGGGCGTGCCATCGGCCTTCTTGGCGCCGTCCTCGGCTTCCACCGTCCACAGGTAGATCTCGCCGAGTCCGGTGGAGATCGGGCCCATCTGTGGCGCAACGCCCGCGGGCAGGTTCTGCGCGGCTTCCTGGATGCGCTGGTTGACCAGCTGGCGCGCGAAGTAGATATCGGTTCCGTCCTTGAAGATCACCGTCACCTGCGACAAGCCATAGCGCGATAGCGAGCGGGTTTGCTCCAGGCCCGGCAGGCCGGACATCGCGGTCTCGATCGGGTAGGTGACGCGCTGCTCGGTTTCCAGCGGCGAATAGCCCGGTGCGGAGGTGTTGACCTGCACCTGCACGTTGGTGATGTCGGGCACGGCGTCGATGGGCAGCCGGCTGTAGTTGTAGATGCCGAGCGCCGCCATGGCGACCACCGCCAGCAGCACCAGCCACCGCTGCTCGATGGCAAAGCGGATCAGTCTTTCAAACATGTGGGATTCTCCGCTTAGTGGCTATGTTCGGCGCCGGCCTTGCCGAGCTCGGCCTTGATCACGAAGCTGTTGCCCGCCACGTATTGCGTGCCGGCTTTCAGGCCTTCGGTGATCTCCACCAGCTTGCCGTCGCTGCGGCCGGTCTTGACCGGCTGCGCCTGGAAGCCGCCTGGAACGACAGCGAACACCACCTGCTGATCGCCGTTGCTCTGCAGGGCTTCGGCCTCGATCGCCACTGGCACCTCGGCGCTGGAGTCGGTCACGCCCACGGTGACGAACAGGCCGGGACGCCAGGCCGCCTTGGGGTTGGGCAGCGTGACGCGGGCGGTGGCGGTGCGCGTTTGCTGGCCCAGCAGCGAGCCGACATACGAGACCGTGCCTTCGGCCTTGCCGTCAAAGGCGGTGGAGGCGATCTTCACCTTCTCGCCAACCCGCACGCGATCCAGGTCCTTGGGCGCAATCACGAACTCGGCCCATACCGTGCTGAGGTCGGAGATGACGAACACGTTGGCGTCAGCAGCCACGGCTTCGCCCAATGCCAGGTGCTTTTCGACCACGGTGCCGTCAAAGGGCGCGCGCAACTCGAAGCGGTTGAGCGACCTGGCGCTGCCTGCGTTGCCGCTGGCGCCGATGGCGGTCAGCTTCTGCGTGGCGTTTTGCGTGGCGATGCGGGCTTCCTGCAGCGCGGTGCGCGCGGCCAGGTAGTCCTGCTCGGCGGAGATCTTGTCCTCCCACAGCTTCTTCTCGCGCTGGAAGGTGGATTCGGCCAGCTCCAGGCGCTTTTGCGCGGCCAGCAGTTCGCTGCGCTGGTCGGACAGCGCGGTGCTGGCCAGCACCGCCAGCAAATCGCCTTTCTTCACCTGTTGCCCCAGGTTGGCGGACACGCCTTCCACCACGCCGGCTACGCGCGGCACCACGTGGGCCGTGCGGTCCTCGTTGAAGCGGATCTCGCCGGGGAAGGATGCCGTGCCCTCGATGTGCGCTGGTCCTGCCGTGCGCAGCGTGAGCCCGGCTGCCTGGATCTGTGCCGGGGTCATCTCGATGTGGCCTTCGTTCTCTTGCGTTTCGTGGTGCTCCCCGTCGGTGTGCCGGGCGGCGTCACCGTGCGCCGCGCTGGCCGGGCTGCCGTGATGTTCGCCGTCGCCGTGGGCCGCGTCTTCGCTATGCGCGCCTGCTGCGTGGCCGGCCTCGGTCGTGGCGTCGGCGCTGCCGCGCCCGGCGAAGATCAGTCCCGCGGCTGCGATGGCGCCGCCTGCCAGGATGATGGCGATGCTCGTTTTCTGCTTGTTGCTGATTGCCATGATGGAATTCCTTTAGTGCTAGCGGCCAAGAATGCGGTCGATGGTGGTGGCTGCCTGATAGGCATTGGCGACCACGCCGAGATAGCGGATGCGCGCCTGGAACCAGGTGCGCTGCGCATCGAGCACGTCGAGGAAGTTGAATTTGCCGGCTTCGAAGCCGCGCGTAGCGGCCTCATAGGCCTGCTGGGCGGCGGGTATCACGGTGCCCTTGAGCGAGTCGGCCGAGGTCCGCGATACGCTCAGTTGCCGCGTGGCTTGCTGCAGTTCATTGGCGAGCCGCACCTGCGTGGCGCGATACTCGTCGGCCGCTTTGTCGGCCTGGCGCAGTGCCGTGTAGAGATTGCCCTGGTTGCGGTCGAACAGTGGCAGCGGCAGCGACACGCCCAGCACGGGCATGGTGCCGCGGTCCGAGCCGTTGTCGCGCTTGCTGCCCAGGCTGACGGTCAGGTCGGGGTACTGGCGGCTGCGCTCCACGCCGATGATGGCCTGCCTGCGTTCCAGTTCCAGCCGCTGGCTTGCCAGTTCCGGCGCGCTGTCCAGCGCTTGGGCGAGGCTGGCGCCGTCGGGCCGCGCGGGCAGGGTGTCCAGGTTGCCGGCGGCTACCTGGAAGCGGGCTTCGCTGCTGCCCCAAAGGCCGGCCAGCGACTGGCGTGCCATCGCGAGTGCCGCCTCGGCGTCGGCGACCTCGAGTTCCGCATTGGCCTGCTCCACGCGCGCCTTGCTCTCCTCAAGCGGCGCGATCTTGCCGGCGGCTACGCGGCGGATTGCCGCCTGCGCGCCCTTGGCGGCGATCTCGGCCGAGCCTCGCGCCAGCTTGACGCGCTCCTGCGCGATGACCACCGCGAAGAAGCCGCCAACCACGGCCGCGCGCAGGTCAGTGCGCGTTGCGCCCAGTTGCGATTGGGCCAGCTCGCGCGCCTTCTGCGCGGCGCCGATGCGCGCCGCGCGCTTGCCGCCGAGCTCGATCGGCAGGTTGACCTGGGCCGTGGTGGTGCGGGTGTCGCGGCGGTTGTCCTCGAAGAGCACCGCGACTTCCGGGTTGGGGATGGTGCGGGCCTGCATGATGCCGCCCTCGGCGGCATCGAGCTCATGGCCGGCGGCCGAGAGCGTGAAGTTGCGCCCGGCCGCGAGGGCGAGCGCATCGTCCAGCGTGAGCGTGCCGGCGGGCTCGGGGATCTGTTGCGCCGCTTGCGCGGCGGGCAATGGGGTCGTCGCCGCGTTCTGGGCGAACGCGGCAGGGCTGAGCAAAGCTGCCGCCAGCCCGAGCGGCATCACAAGTGTTCTCATCGAATTTCACCGGGAAAAAGCCAGGGAAGTTCGGCGAGACGAGAGTCTGGAGGTAAAGGGAGTCGTCTCGCCGTTTAGGCGGCGAGCGGCCACTGCGGGCGGTCGGGGGTGGCGCCGGGCGCCGACAGGTAGGACGCGGCTAGCGCCCGGTAGCTGATGGCCACGCCGTGGTGCGAGGCGCTCGTGGCCATGTCCGGCAAGACCAGCTGGGCGCTGGCAAAGTGGCACACGGCGCAGTCCAGGTCGGGCAGCTTGATGTTGTCCTTGCTGCTCTTGCTGTCGTTGCTGTCGTTGCTGCCGTGCTGGCTGAGCTTGCCCTGATGGGCGTGGCTATGGTGGCCGAAATGCCAGCTGGTGCTGGCTGTGGCGCTGCCGTTGCCCTGCTGCGTGCTTTCGTGATTGCAATACGCCGCAGCCCCGGCCCAGGCGAACTGGACGGGCAGCATGATGGCGAAAAGCAGGATCAGGAAACGGCGCATGCGGCGGATTATATAGGCAGCAAGCATGACCCTTGTGCGACTGTGGCTTAAACCGTGGCGCAAAGGTGACCTCGTGCGCTCGCATCGACCGATGTGCAGACAGCACTTGACCCTGTAGTCGCTTCAGGGTCTTAAATGGGCGGTAAGCAAAAACAAGCAGGGAAAACCGCCATGCCTAGCGCAACGCCAGACCAAGCTTCGCTCCGTGCCCCATCTCGCTGCGGTCATGGGCATTCTGATGCACACGAACACGCGCATAAGCACGATCAAGCACACCAGCACGACCATGGCCACGCTCACGATCATGGCCACCAGCACGACCACGGCCACGATCATGGCCATCAGCACGCTCAGGCGGCCGCCGCCTGCTGCGGCAGCGCCAGCGCGGCGCCGCCGATTGCCATAGCCGTTCCTGCCGGTGCCGCCGCGGCCAGCTATCGCATCGACGCGATGGACTGCCCCACGGAAGAGACCCTGATCCGCAACAAGCTGGGCAGCATGGCCGGAGTGGCCGCGCTGCAGTTCAACCTGATGCAGCGGGTGCTGACGGTGCACCATACGCTGGACTCCCTGGAGCCCGTGGTGCGGGCTATCGAGAGCCTCGGCATGAGGGCCGAGCCGCTGTCGGAGCAGGCCGCGGCGCTGCCGCCGCAAGCCGCCAAGCCGTGGTGGCCGCTGGCGCTAGCCGGCGTGGCCGCACTCGGCGCGGAGGCTGTGCAGTGGCTGCAAGTGCCCGGCCAGGAATGGCTTGCGCCCCTGCTGGCGTTGGCGGCTGTGGCAATAGCCGGGCTGGGCGTCTACAAGAAGGGCTGGATTGCACTGTCCAATGGCAACCTGAATATCAACGCATTGATGAGCATCGCTGTCACCGGCGCCATGCTGATCCGGCAGTGGCCGGAAGCGGCCATGGTGATGGTGCTGTTCGCGCTGGCCGAGCGCATCGAGGCGGCGTCGCTGGACCGTGCCCGCAACGCCGTGCGCGGCTTGATGGCAATGGCGCCGGAGCAGGCCACGGTGCGGCAGGCGGACGGCAGCTGGCTGCCCGTGGAGGCAAGCGCGGTGGCCATCGGTGCCTTGGTGCGCCTGCGCCCTGGCGAACGCGTAGCGCTCGACGGGCGGGTGTTGCGTGGCCAGTCCACGCTGGACCAGGCACCGATCACCGGCGAAAGTGTCCCGGTCGACAAGACCGTCGGCGATGCGCTTTTCGCCGGCACCATCAACCAGGCTGGCGAGCTGGAGTACGAAGTCACCGCGCCGGCCAGCGGCTCCACGCTGGCGCGCATCATCCACGCGGTAGAGGCGGCACAGGGCAGCCGCGCGCCGACGCAGCGCTTTGTCGACCGCTTTGCCCGCATCTACACGCCGCTGGTCTTCCTTGGCGCGGTGCTGGTGGCCGTGGTGCCGCCGCTGGCGATGGACGGCGACTGGAGCGCATGGATCTACAAGGCGCTGGTGCTGCTGGTGATTGCCTGCCCGTGCGCGCTGGTGATCTCCACACCGGTAACGATCGTGAGCGGCCTTGCGGCCGCGGCGCGGCGCGGCATCCTGATCAAGGGGGGCGTCTACCTGGAGCAGGGCAAGGATCTGAAATGGCTGGCGCTGGACAAGACCGGCACCATCACCCACGGCAAGCCGGCGCAGACCGATTTCCAGCCCCTGGGCGCAACCGCCGCGGCAGGTGCGGCGGCGAGCGATGCGGCGCGCCTGATCGCGGCCAGCCTGGCTGCCCGGTCCGACCATCCGGTGTCGATGGCCGTGGCCAACGCCGCGCGTGCGCATGGCATCGTGCCGCTGGAAGTGCAGGACTTTGCGGCGCTGCCCGGGTACGGTGTCAGCGGCAGCGTGAACGGGCGTAGCTATTATCTGGGGAACCATCGCCTGATCCACGATCGCGGGCTGTGCTCGCCGGAACTGGAGGCCACGCTGGAAGCGCTGGAGCGGCAGGGAAAGACGGTTGTGCTGCTGGGCGCGGATCATGGCGTCGAGGCGCTGTTCGGTGTGGCCGACACAGTCAAGGACAGCAGCCGCGAGGCGGTGGCTGAGCTGCATGCGCTGGGCGTCAAGACGCTGATGCTGTCGGGCGACAACCCACATACCGCGCAAGCCATCGCAGCGCAGGTGCAGATCGACGAGGCACGCGGCAATCAATTGCCGCAGGACAAGGCAGACGCCATCGCCGCGCTGAGCGTGAAGGGGGCAGAAGGGGCGCCGGGTGATGGTAGCAATGGTAGCAAGCGCGTCGTGGTGGGCATGGTGGGTGACGGCGTCAATGATGCGCCGGCGCTGGCCCGTGCCGATATCGGCTTCGCCATGGGCGCGGCCGGGACCGATACGGCGATCGAGACCGCCGACGTGGCGCTGATGGATGACGACTTGCGCAAGATCCCTGCCTTTATCCGGCTGTCGCGGCGGACTTCGACGATCCTGAAGCAGAACATTGCCCTGGCGCTTGGCATCAAGGCGATTTTCCTGGCACTCACGGTCATGGGCCTGGGCACCATGTGGATGGCGGTGTTCGCCGATATGGGGGCGAGCTTGCTGGTGGTCTTCAACGGCCTGAGGCTGGCGGGGAGGGACCGTAGCTGAGCGTTGTCGAGGGTCCGCCGGGGCCTTCGACAACGGGCCGAAGCGAGGCCGTGAGGCGCGCGGGCACGCAAGCGGTGCGCGCATGAACGCATCGTCAATGGCCGGTTGCCGGCCATTGACGATCCATTGACGATCCTTGATGGTACTGACTGTGTTTTGATGCGGGCGGGCGCGGGCGACAATCCATCCCCGCCAGATGCCTACGGCTGCAGGATCAGCTCGCCGCTTCTTCCCTCGATCGCGCCCCATGTCACCGGCAGTTGCGGCAGGGCACGACGATCGATATGCCGGTAGAGCGTGGCCATCGACACCAGTTCATGCCCCTGCGCGCGCCAGCCATCCAGCAGGCGGTTGAACACCGGCGCAAGCTTGCCGCCCTCGAGTTCGGTGTGCAGGGTGAACACGTGGTCGCGCCCGTCTTCGCTCAGGCGCAGCACGGCCTGGTGGACGTTGTCTTCCGTCAGGTCGCCCACGCCGATCAGTTCGTCCAGCGTCGGCAGCGTGGTTGGCATCTGCACGTGGCGGCATGCCACACCATCGACTGTGGGGATATACGGACCGGTGCCGCGGCCATCGGACGCGTACACCATGCCCCAGTCGTCGATCTGGCGGAAGGCCTCATCGTTCATTTGCCAACCGGCCGCGCCATGGGTGGGCGGTGCTTCGCCGAATATCTCGACGTAGCGGTCGAACGCACTCTGCATCTGGCGACGGGTCCAGGCCGCATCGCGCTCGCGCACGTTGTCCTGCCAGTAGACGTGGTCCCAGGTGTGGATGCCGCACTCATGCCCCGCCGCACGCGCCGCGCGCATCTCGGCCGCGCCCTTGCGGCCGATATCGGGACCAGGCAGCAGCACGCCGTACATCAACGTGCGCAAGCCATAGTTCGACACCACCGAGGTACGCGACACCTTCTTCAGGAAGCCGGGACGGAACACGCGCCGCAGCGCCCAGCCGGTATGGTCGGGGCCAAGGCTGAACAGAAAGGTGGCTTCGGCCCGCACGCGGGCCAGCATGGCGAGCAGCGCCGGCACGCCTTCGCGGGTGCCGCGCAGCGTGTCGACGTCGACCTTCAGGGCGATACGGGCCATCGGGTGCGTGCGCTCAGTTGGCCGAATCGACCAGGGTGCGCGCCTCGATCACCTTGCTGCGGTAAGCCTCGAAGATGGCGCGTAGCGCGTCTTCCATGCTGACCTCGGGCTTCCAGCCGAGCTCTTCCACGGTGTTGTCGATCTTCGGCACGCGGTTCTGCACGTCCTGGTAGCCCTTGCCGTAGAAGTCGCCCGAGGAGGTTTCCACGATCTGGGTCTTCTTGGCTTCTTCCGCGTACTCGGCGTAGTCGCCGGCCATCTTCAGCATCATCTCGGCCAGCTCGCGCACGGAGTGGATGTTGCGCGGGTTGCCGATGTTGTAGATCTTGCCGGTGGCGATGCCGTTCGGGTTTTCGATGATGCGCATCAGTGCGCTGATGCCGTCGGTGACGTCGGCAAAGGCACGCTTTTGCGCGCCCCCATCCACCAGCTTGATCGGCTCGCCGCGCACGATGTGGCCGAGGAACTGGGTGACCACGCGCGAGGAGCCTTCCTTCGATTCGAAGATCGAGTCCAGGCCAGCGCCGATCCAGTTGAACGGGCGGAACAGCGTGTAGTTCAGGCCTTGCTCCATGCCGTAGGCGTGGATCACGCGATCCATCAGCTGCTTGGAGCAGGCATAGATCCAGCGCGGCTTGTTGATCGGGCCGCAGATCAGCTCGGACGTTTCGGGATCGAACTCGTCGTCATGGCACATGCCGTACACCTCGGAGGTGGACGGGAACACCAGGTGCTTGCCGTACTTCACGGCGGCGCGCACGATCGGCAGGTTGGCTTCGAAGTCGAGTTCGAACACGCGCAGCGGCTGGCGCACGTAGGTAGCGGGCGTGGCGATGGCCACCAGCGGCAGCACCACGTCGCACTTGCGGATGTTGTACTCGATCCACTCCTTGTTGATGGTGATGTCACCTTCGAAGAAGTGCATGCGCGGATGGTCGATCAGGTCGCCAAGGCGATCGCTGGACATGTCCATGCCGTAGACTTCCCACGACGTGGTTTCGAGAATGCGGCGCGTCAGGTGGTGGCCGATGAAGCCGTTGACGCCAAGAATCAGGACCTTTTTCATCGGTTTTCCTCTTTGGACAATGCGGTAAGAAATGTGGAAAGCGCGGCAGGCGAGACGGGCGCGGGTTGGGCTCCATCGTCCAGCAGTTCGCGTACAAGGATCAGGCCGCCATCGCCGCACACGCCGACGATCTGCCCGTCGATGACGTGCAAGCCCGGGCGGGCGGCGCTGGTGGACTGCAATTGGGTTGCTGCGGCTGCGCTGCCGGCATGCGGCAGGCGCGCCTGCGCCACCACGAAGCGGCGCGAGCCGACTTCGGTGAAGGCGCCGGGATAGGGCGGTGCGACTGCGCGGATCAGGTTGTAGACCTGCGCGGCTGGCTGCTGCCAGTCGATGCGGCCGTCCTCCGGCTTGCGCCCGGAGAAGTAGCTGCCGTCGGCAAGGCGGTTGGGCAGCGGCGTGATGTTGCCGGCCATCATGGCGGGCAGGGCGCGCCAGAGCGTTTGCTCGGCGGCCACGGTCACTTTCTCGAAGACCTCGCCGGCAGTGTCGTCGGGCAGGATCGGCACTGACGTCTGGTCGACGATGAAGCCGGCATCCGGCTTGGCTTCCATCGCATGCAGCGTGGCGCCGGTCTCGCTCTCGCCATGCAGCACTGCCCAGTTCACCGGCACGCGGCCGCGATACTTGGGCAGCAGCGAGCCGTGCATATTGAACGCGCCTTGCGGCGCCAGCGCCAGCACTGCCGCGGGAATCATCGCGCGGTAGTAGAAAGAGAAGATCACGTCGGGGCGCGCCGCGGCCACCGCGGCGGCCAGCGCCGGATCGGCCGGGTCTTCGCCGTAGGTGACGGGCAAGCCGAGTTCGGCGGCGGTATCGGCAACGCGGCGGAACCAGATGTTCTCATCCGGGCGGTCGCGGTGGGTGACAACCAGCGCCACTTCCACGCCACGCGCGTGCAGCACGCGCAGGCAGCGGTCACCGACGTTGTGATAAGCGAAGACTACTGCGCGCACGAGACCTCCGTCGCCTTTTGCTGTTCTGGCGTGCCTTCCAGCACCGCCTGGATGCGATAGCGCGGACGGTTGCGCACTTCCTGGTAGATGCGGCCGATGTACTCGCCCAGCAGGCCGATGCCGAACAGCATGATGCCAACCAGGAAGAAGTTGAAGGCGAGCAGGGTGAACACACCCTGCACTTCCGCGCCAAGCACGAAGCGCCGAACCAGCAGCACCGCCACCAGGCCCGCCGACGCCAGCGACAGCAAGGTGCCGATGGCGGAGAACCACTGCAGCGGCACGATGGAGAAGCCGGTTACCAGGTCGAAGTTCAGCCGGATGAGCTGGAACAGCGAATACTTGGATTCGCCGGCGTGGCGCTCCTCGTGCTCGACCACGATTTCCACCGGATTGGAGGAGAAGGTATAGGCCAGCGCCGGGATAAAGGTATTGACCTCACGGCAGGCATTGATGGTGTCGACCACATTGCGGTCGTAGGCACGCAGCATGCAGCCCTGGTCGGTCATCTTGATGCGCGTGATGCGCTCGCGCAGGCGGTTCATGGCGCGGGACGCAATGCGGCGGAACGCCGTGTCGTTGCGCTCGCGGCGGATGGTGCCAACGTAGTCATGGCCTTCGCGCATGGTTGCCACCAGCCGCGGGATTTCCTCCGGCGGGTTTTGCAGGTCGGCGTCCAGCGTGATCACGATCTGGCCGCGGGTGTGCTCGAAGCCGGCCAGGATGGCCATATGCTGGCCAAAGTTGCCGTTGAACAGCACGACGCGCGTCGTGTCCGGGCGCTTGTGAAACTGGCTGGCCAGGATCTGTGCCGAACGGTCGCGACTGCCGTCGTTGACGAAGATGATCTCGTAGTTGCAGCCGAGCCCGTCCATCGCCGGGTAGAGCCGGTCGAACAGGGCTTGCAGGCCATCTTCCTCGTTATAGACGGGAATGACGACGGAGACTTCGACAGGGCTCATTTGAAGAGGCGTTTGCATGTTTCACTAAGAGTTGCGCATACCCGCTCCACGTCGGCGGCTTGCATGGCGGGGAACATCGGCAGCGTGACGATCCCCCTTCCGATGCGCTCGGCGTGCGGCAGCATGCCTTCGCGCCAGCCCAAGGAGCGGTAATAAGAAAACAGGTGCACGGCGGGATAGTGCACGCCGGTGCCGACGCCTTGCTCGCGCATGGCCTCCATCACCGCGGTGCGTCCGCCTTCGATGCGTTCGGCCGGCAGCACCACCTGGAACATATGCCAGTTGGTGGTGGCCAGCTCGCCGTCACGCGGCAGCGGCAGCTCGATGCCGAGTTCGGCCAGGCCGCTGTCGGCGGCGCAGCGGTAGTACGCCTCGGCCAATTCGGCGCGGCGTGCCGTGATGGCGTCAAGTTGCGCCAGTTGCGACAGGCCGATGGCGGCGTTGACATCGGTCAGGTTGAATTTGCCGCCGGGCTCTTCCACATCCATCCCGTCCATGCCGGTACGGATCACGCCTTGCAGGCGCAGGCGTTCGGCACGTTCGGCTTCTTCGGGCGAGTTCATCACCAGGCAGCCGCCTTCGACGCTGGTGATGTTCTTGTTGGCCTGGAAGCTGAAGCTGACCAGGTCGCCGAAGGCACCGATGCGCTGGCCGCGCCAGCGCGAGTCGATGGCCTGCGCGGCATCCTCGATCACACGCAGGTTGTGCTTCTTCGCGATGGCGTAGAGGCGGTCCATATCCACCGGCAGGCCCGACAGGTAGACCGGCATGATGGCGCGGGTACGGGGCGTGATGGCGGCTTCCACGGCATCGAGATCGATATTGCGCGTGCGCGGGTCGATGTCGACGAAGACGGGCTTGGCGCCCACCGTGATCACGACGTTGGCCGTGGCAACCCAGGTGATCGGGGTGGTGATGACTTCGTCGCCGGGGCCGATATTGGCCACGCGCAGCGCGATTTCCATCGTCGCCGAGCCATTGGCGAAGGTGCGCACCGGGCGGCCCCCGAACAGCTCGGACAGGGCGGCCTCGAAGGCGTGCATCTTGGGGCCGGAGGTGATCCAGCCCGAGGCCAGCACCTTGCCCACCTCGGCGATGGCAGCGGCGTCAATATTCGGCTTGACGAAGGGCAGGAAGGCTTGCGCAGCGGAAGCGGTCATGGCAATCAGGTTCTTGTTGCGATGGTGCGAAGGTGCGGTGATCAGGAACGAGCGATGAGAAACACGCCGGCGAGGATCAGCAGGATGCCTGCTACGCGCAGGGGGCCGATCATTTCACCGAACAGCCACCAGGCTGCCAGGGCGTTCACCACATAACCGAGCGACAGCATCGGGTAAGCGATCGATACATCGACCCGCGACAGCCCGACGATCCACACGCCGACGCTGACTACATACAGTGTCAGGCCAGCCAGTACCGGCCACTGCGTCAGCACGCGAAACGCCGTGGCAAACAGCGTCGCGCGCTCGATGGTGATGGCGCCCACGGCGTTGGTGCCGGCTTTGAGCAGCAGCTGCGCGCACGCATTGAGCAGCACGCCGGTGAAGATGAAAGCGAAGGTAGAGAGCGTCATGGCGCGCGGTTCGGTTCTTGCTGCGGGGCCGCCGGCGCCTGGCCGGGAGGCGGGAAGTTGGTGACCGCGACGCGGCGCTTGTCTTGCCCGATCTTGTACATCGGCACCTTGCTCTCTTGCAGCATCTTGTAGGTGGCAGCCGACATGATGCCCACGGCGTGCTGGCCATCCTGCCATTTTGCAATAAAGGCATCCAGCGTGGGGAGCCATTTCTGCGGCTCCTGCTTGGTGCCGAACTCCAGTTCGTCCGGCCATTCCACCATGATGGTGGTGCGGCGCAGATAGTACGGCAGCGTGTGGTCCAGCATGCGCACGCCGTAAATCGGCATGTCATCCGTGAGCACGGCGTTGATGGCGGGCACCATGTCCACGCCCGAAGTCTGCCGCCCCATGACCTCGTGGCCGAGCAGCGCCACTGTGAAGCTGGTGAACAAGCCGAGCGAGTAAACGGTGATGCTGACCATCAGGCCCTTGCTCGCCAGCAGCTTGCGCGCGAGGAACACGGCGCAGAGCATCAGCACAAAGGCGGCGCCGACCCAGACTGCGAACAAACGGTACAGCTCGTTGGGCGTGTTGTCGGAATTCAGCGTCGCCACCACCGGGCTGGCCAGCAAGCCGATTGCCGCAATGACCAGCATGCCGTTGAGCTGCCGCTTCCAGCTGCGCTCATCAATGTGCTGCAGCGCCACGGCTGCCAGCATGCCAAGCGCCGGGAAGATCGGCACGATGTAGCCGGGCAGCTTCGAGCCGGACAGGCTGAAGAAGACAAAGATGGCAATGGCCCACACGGCCAGCAACAGCGCCGGCTGGAATGGCCGTGCCAGCGCCACGCGTGCCGCCGCGCTTTCGCCACGGACCACTTGCCACATGCGCGGCGCCAGGCCCAGCCAGGGAATGAAGCCCGCCACCAGCAACGGCACGAAGTACCACAGCGGGCCCTTGCGCGAGTGTACCGTCGACGTATAGCGCTGCCAGTGCTCGTGGATAAAGAAGAAATTCAGGAATTCGGGGTTGCGCTCAGAAACCAGCCAGAACCAGGGCACCGTGACGATCAGCATCAGCACGATGCCAGTGATCAGGTGCAGGCGGCGCCACAGGCCGAAATCCCGCGAGATCAGGGTGTAGATGACCAGCACGAGGCCGGGCAGGGCAATGCCTACCAGCCCTTTGGTCAGGATCGCCACGCCCATCGCTATCCAGCAGGCCCACATCCAGTAGCGCCGGGCGGCCGGCGTAGCAGCCGGGTGCTGCGCGAGCAACATGAAGGCCAGCACGCAGGCCATGGCACCGGACAGCGTCATGTCCAGCGAGTTGAAGTGCGAGGCCACGCTCCACATCGGCGCGGCGGCCAGCACCAGCCCGGTCAGGAAGGCGGCCCGCAAGCCATACCAGCGGTGGGCGGCGAGCATCGAGACCACAAGGCCGACCATGCCGGACAGTGCCACACACAGCCGGGCTTGCCAGTCGCCTACACCGAACACGGTGTAGGACAGCGCCGTCACCCACATATGGAAGGGCGGCTTCTCGAAGTACTTGAGTGCGTTGTAGCGGATGGTTACCCAGTCGCCGGTGGAGAACATCTCACGGGCGATCTCGGCATAGCGGCCTTCATCGGAGCGCAGCAGGTGGCGAGCGTCGAGCGTGCCGAACCAGACCAGGAGAATAAACAGGCAGACCAGGACGATGGTGGTCGTGGGCAAGCCGGCAGATTGCGAAACACCTTGTGCGGTGCTTCGCGAGGTGTCTCGCGAGGTCACGGAACTACGCATACGTCTCCTGGAAAGGGATCGGGTGACCGCCCTGGCTTGCGCACATGACGGCCGGTTCTCGGGCTTGCGGGGTGTGGCGATCCGCGCGCTGGCGCACCGGATGGCTTGTCCCGCCTGCTGCCACACAATCATTGCATTGGCTCGCGATGGCGCGGCCACTTGCATGAATATTAAAACTTGGCAATACCGCCTTGGCCCCGCAAAAAAAGCGGCGTCAGGCTGTTGCCGCAGCGCGCTGCCAGGTTGTTTGACGGTTTCGGGCTTCCCGGGCACCGGGCGAAAACATCACAACGCAACAGCGACGGCTTTGGTAGACAAAAAAAGCAAGCGATTGTGCCCGCTTCCACGCGTCTTCTGCTTCGTCAGTCTTTATAGCCGTTACCCCATGGCCAACCGTGGTTGCCAAGTGGCGCGGCGCGCAATGTTAGCACGACCGCCGCAACCCACCGTCGCGCGCGGGATCGGCCCACGCGGGACAGCCGGGGCAGCGCGCGCGGCTTAGCTTAAAAGTGGTGTAATAGTCATATTTCTGGCGCGGCGCAAGCGCAGCGAGACGCCGATCAGCAGAATGCCGCAAACCACCGCCCAGGCTCCGATCATCCACAGCACCGCCAGCGCGCCGGCAAGGGGTTGCCACAGCAGCAGGAAAGCGAACACGATGCTCACCAGCCCGGCCAGGATCAGCCACCATTCATTGGGAATGTCCTTGCGCAGGCGGATTGCCGCGACAATTTGCAGCACCCCTGTGGCAAGCGTCCAGGCGGCGATATATAACAGCAGGGAAAACGCCGTGACCACGGGGCTGAACCAGGTCAGCAGGCCAACGCCCAGGCCAAGCAGGCCCTGCAGTGCAAGGATGCCGCGGTCGCTAGCCTCGCGCTGGCTGCCCGAGATGGCCATCAGCAGCGCGCTGACGCCGTCGGCGGCGGCAAAGGCGCCAAACAAGAGCACGAGTGCAGCCAGTGTGGCAATAGGTGCGAAAAACGCACAAATTCCGAAAAGAACGGCGAGAATGCCGCGCAAGGCCACGACCCACCAAAGCTTGGCGTAATACTGAAGCATAGGAACTCCCTGGCAAGCTGCCCGCATGGGCTGGCAGCGACGGTGACCGACCAAGATTGCCGACACGCGCGGGCAAAAAAGCGCTAGTTTCTAGCCAGTGTGAGCTACAACGTCTGGCTGGCATTGCGTGTGGGACTCCTGGTCGGAACGAGCGGGGGCGCGAAATCATTCTAGACAGGATTCATGTGAGGACAAAGGCGCAACGGTTCAGGGCTGCTTCCATTGCCAGCGCAGTGCTGCTGGCCATGGGCAGCCTTGCGCAGGCTCAGACAGTGGCGGTGGCCGCTGCCGCGTCCGAGGAGGTGCCGGCGCGGGCTCTTGCTCCGCTGTGCGACGCGCCATGGTTCCGCTCCGGCTCGCGGGTGCAGATGGAAGGCGACGGCGCCATGCCCATGTCGATCACCATGACCTTGCGCCGGGCGACCAAGAACCAGACCGGATGCCGGGCGCAGCTCGAGGTGCGCTCCAAGTCGGCGCTGTCTGCCCTGATGGGGCCGCCGGTCATCATGGACCAGGTCCACATGGTCAATATCGACCGCAGCCCCGACTCTGCCAAGAGCAGTATCGAGAGCGAGCATGCCGTCATCAATGCACAAGGGCGCTATGCCCGCATGTACGGCGAAGCCGCCTTCAGGGGCCAGGGCGTGTTCAGCTACGCAGGCATGGATATCCACGAGGGCGGCACCCTGGAGGGCGAGGCGTTCGAGTCCAGCGTCTCGCTGCAGATCTATCCGGTGGGCGCGGACGAGGTCGTGGGCAGCATGCGGGCCCTATATGCCTCGATCAGCGTCGGATCCCGCCACGTCGGCAAGCGCCAGATGATCGATACCGTGCTGGGCCGCAAGGAGTGCATGCCGATCACCTACGAGAAGCGGACTTCGCTGGGGCCGCTGATGGTGGGGGAGGAGGTGGTGCAGGTGGAGCCCACGCTGATGCACGTTACCGACTGGTATTGCCCCGCCGAAGCATTCGTGCTGCGCACCGAGATTCGTCAGCAGGACAAGGTACAACGGATCGACGTCACGGGCATGGATCTGGATACGACTTCGCCCTGAGGCCTTCCCCGCCTGCCAAAGCGGATTCTCCGGCAGCAGACAGCAGAAAGCCCGCCAGTCTGATTGGCGGGCTTTCTGCTGTCAGGGCGCCCGGTACCAGCGCGGCGCCCCTTGCCGATCAGTTCGCGGCTGCGGCTGATGCGGCGGGCTTCTTGCTCTTGCTCTTCTTGCTCTTCTTGGTCGACTTCTTGGCCGGCGGCGCGGAGGCGTCGGTCAGGTCCGTGCGGGTGCTCTTGTTCGCGCCCTGGGAATACGGGTCGAACTTGTCACCGGACTTGGCACCCTGGCTATACGGGTCGAACTTATCGCCCGACTTGGCGCCCTGGCTATACGGGTCGAATTGCTTCTTCCCGGTCGATTGCGCCTGGGCAGCCACGGAGACGGCGCCAATGCACAGCGCGATGGCTGTCGCGACGAACTTGTTCATGTTTTCTCCTGGTA
This sequence comes from Cupriavidus sp. UME77, assembly GCF_014170355.1. NCBI lineage: Bacteria > Pseudomonadati > Pseudomonadota > Betaproteobacteria > Burkholderiales > Burkholderiaceae > Cupriavidus > Cupriavidus sp. UME77. Next base: position 29,684 of record NZ_LZZU01000097.1, on the reverse strand, counting down.
AATGCCGCCTTCCGGCGGTTCGAATACACGGAAACTAACGGCTAAGGCCGCCAAGCCGATTGCGTGGGATACCGTTGCCGCGTTGTCCGCTGGTCCTCAGTGTCGCCAACATTTCGCCTGGCTGTCAACATGCGCTGTATTGTGAAATGCACGCTTTGTATCGTCCTATGGAAAGCCGCTATTGCCTTTATTGCCAAGACTTGCTTGATGCCTGATGATTAATGTGAATAAATGCGCACTTTGTGTTTGCGTTATGTGCAAAAAAAAGCCCCCGCAGGCCTGATGGCGTGCGGGGGCTTTGATCTTGATGGATCGCCGGGCTTCGGATGCCGTTATTCGGTAGCGACATCCGAAGGATGCTTCCACGCATCCCGGACTTCCGTGCTTGGTGCCAGCGCAAGGTTGATGTTGCGGGCGCCGATTGGCTGCTGGAACCATTGCTTTTGCAAGGCGATCACCTGTGGGCCGGCAAATACCGATGCCAGGGTCTGGTCCACCAGTTGCTTCCACTCCGGATCGGCCTTGGACATCATCAGCGCATTTTGCTCGATCGACAGAGCGGGACCCACGATCACGAACTGCGAAGGGTCCTTGGCGCGGGCGCGCAGTCCCGACAACAGTACATCGTCCATCACGAATGCCTGCGCACGGCCGGATTCGAGCAGCAGGAAGGATTCGCCATGGTCCTTCGCGTAGATGTCATGGAAACCATACTGGCCCTTCAGGCGGCGCACATGGCGATCGCCCGTGGAACCGGCGCTGGTCACCACGTTCTTGCCGCGCAGGTCTTCGAAGGACTTGATGCCCGAATCTGCGCGCACCAGCATGCGGACCGTGGAAATGTAATGCGAGACGCTGAAGGCAACCTGCTTCTGGCGTTCCAGCGAGTTCGTGTTAGGCGCGCAGTCGAGATCGACCAGGCCATTGACCACGGCGGGGATCCGGTTCTGCGGGGTGAGCGGCATCCAGCGCACCTTGATCGTCTTCAGCCCGAGCTTCACGCGCGCGGCCTCCGCGGCGCGCAGGCACAGGTCCACCGCGTAGCCTGCGGGCTCCCCCTTGTCGTTGGCGAAGGAAAAGGGCAGCGCCGATTCACGGTAACCCAGCACGATGGTGCCGGTGTTACGGATCTTGTCCAGCACCGGGCTTTGGGCCTGGGCGGCGTGTGGGGCGGAAATCGAGAGGGCAGCGGCAGCGACGAACGCTAGCTTTGCCAGCAGGCGGGAGGCACGGAGCGTGCCCGCACTGGCGAATGTGGCAAACGAGAACATATGTCGAATATTTCAAAAGTGGCGAGGCTACGCCTGTGGCCCGCTCCGGCAAAGTACATCTTCGTCATAAGCAAATATCAGCCCGGAGAGCCGCCTGGGCAAAGGTGCCCGGTCGGAAAGCGCGCTACGCCGGCGGGTGGCGCCGAGCGCGCGGCTGCGCAGGCAGTCACAAAAATTCACGGTTGCTGGGTTGCGGTTTGATTGATGTGCGCGGTACGCTACCGGGTTCGCTGCATCTGTGACGTGCAGTGATCACGATCGTCAAGGGAATCATGAAGATTTCGCGCAAGAAAATCGCGCTTGGCACCGCCGCGCTGGCGATTGCCGCTGGTGTGGCCGTGCAAATGGTCTGGCACCCGTTCGGACGCGCCTGGAAGGGGCAGCCCCGCCAGCTTGAGCTCGATTTCAGCCGCCCCGATGCGCTGGTCGACAGCGAAAGCCTGTCCAGCCTGCCGCGCGACATGCTCCGCGTGCCGCTGCTGCGCGATGTGCTCACCGAAGATTTCGTCAATTATTACGAAGACAACGAAGGTCGCCTGTCTGCCTCGGGCGCCTTGCGTCGCATTGCCTTCGAGCACGACCTGGACTGGGGCGATGCGTTGCTCAAGCGCGTGTTCGACGAACCGGGCCGGCTCATGGCCTGGCGCGGCGCCGATGGCACCTTGCGCTACTGGGCGCTGTCGATGGAGCGCAACGGGCTGGCCAAGGTGCTGCAGACACTGGGCACGATCGCCCCGGCTGACACGCAGCTGAGCCGCGCCGGTGAAGTCGACGGCACGCCGCTGTATGCGTTGCGGATCGGCCCGGCGCGCAGCCTGCTGCTGGCGGGCAAGGGCGATCGCCTGGTAGTCCTGTCGGAAGCCGGCATGCTGCTGGACGCCGAAGGCAAGCCCATCGGCGCCCGCGCCAAGGCGGTGGCCGCCTGGCTGTCCGACGATGCCGGCGCGCGCGAGACCCCGCTGCAATCGTTCGCGCTCGACGCCGCCAAGGGCCCGCCCAAGGGCCATCGCGTGCTGGTGGGCGCGAATTACCTCTCGTTTGGCTACCAGGCATTCTTCCCAGGCATCGAAGCGCTGCGTTTCGATTTTGCCGGCGCCGATTCCAAGTCCGACTCCAAGTCCGACTCCAAGTCCGACTCCAAGGCCGGCGCCGATGATGCCGCCTGGCACAGCGCTGTGCTGGTCGACGGCGCGCGCCTGCCGGGCGAGTGGAACACGGCCGAACTCTGGAAGGCCCTGCCGGCCGACCCCGCGGCGTGCGCCACGCTGCCGGTGGACTGGCAGGCCGCAGGCAAGATGCTGCAAAAGGTCAGCGGCGGCAAGGACGAACTGGCTACGCAGGTGGCCCAGGCCTTCGAAGGGCCGGCTGCGGTGTGCTGGTACAGCAAGTCGGCGCTGGTGGCGCCGTTGTTCATGGCCCGGGTCAAGTCGGCCGATGCCGCCACCGCGTTGCGTCCGGTGCTGGCGAGCCTGTTCGAGCAAGTGATTGGCGCCTATGAACCCAATGCCGGCACGGAAAAGGGCACCTATGCGCGCCTGCCGGTGCAGAACCGCCAGGGCGCGGGCGGCGTGGTGCTGTGGTCGCGCGCGGTCAGCTCGCCCTACGGCACGCGTGAGGGCAAGGGGGCGCCGTTCGCGGCCCAGCTTTCGGCGGGTGCCTATTTCCCCGTGACGCTGGCACTGGCTGGGAACACCGTGCTGTTCTCGCCTGACGGCGCGTTGGTGGACGACGCGCTGGCGGTGCAGGGCAAGCGCTTTCCCGCGGTGGCCGACACCATGCAGCGCGGCCAGCAGGCCCGTACCGTGCTCAGCTTCACCCCGTCGACACTGGCGCCGCTGGTGCGCCGCGAAGCCACCAAGGCGTTGCCCGCGGACCAGGAAGCCCTGTTCCTGAACGCGGCGCGCGCTCACCTGTTCCCTAAGCTGAAGACCCTTGCTGCCTACCCGGCGGTCTCGCTGGTGCTGCCTGATAGCCTGCCTTCCGGGCGTGGGTGGGTGCCGGTGACCTGGCAGCAGGCAGGCATGCCGCCACGCGGTGTGCTGGCCGCGGTCCCACCAGTAACGCCAATGGCGCCGATCGCACCGGCGCCGCAAGAGGCCGCGCAGTGATAGCTGTGAGCCGAGGCCGCCGCTCGATGCTGGCGGCGCTGGCGCTTGCCTTGCCCCTGGCCGGCGGCGGCCGGGCCTGGGGCTTGTCGGGCCTGGCGTCGGACGCGCCGGACGCGGATGCGCTCGATGCCTCGCAATCGGCGGCGTTTCGTGCGTGGTTCGTGCGCATCGTCGGGGAGCAGCTGCGCCAGGGCCCGACCCCACGCTGGTACCAGCGCGATTGTGCGGGCCTGGTGCGCTTTGCCGTGGGCGAGGCGCTCAAGGTGCATGACGCGCGCTGGCTGCGCGCCAACGGCATGCAAGGCAGCGCCTCGGCCCGCCAGCTGCCGCCGGAGCTTAGCCTGAGCCCGAGCCAGCGCACGCTTGGCCAGCGCTGGACCCGCGCCGACGGCAGCACCGGGGCTTATGCCTCCGCCCTGGCCCTGGTGCAGGGCAATAGCCGCTTTGTCGCCAGGAACGTCAACCTGGCACAGCCCGGCGACCTGCTTTTCTACGACCAGGGCGATGAACAGCACCTGATGATCTGGATGGGCCAGTACCTGGCCTATCACACCGGCACCGTGACCCGTGCCGATAACGGCCTGCGTGCCGTCACCCTTTCCCGCTTGATGCAATGGAACGATTCGCGCTGGCAGCCGCAGGACGGCAATCCCAATTTCATCGGCGTATTCCGTTTCGCCTTTTTGTCGAGGTAAAGACGATGCTTGTCGTCATGACGCGCGCAAGCGCGCTTCTGCGTTCCTCCATCCCCCGCATGCTGCTGGCGTTTGCCTTGCTGGCAGGCACCCATGCGGCGGGCGCCGCCGAGCGGCCGAGCGCCACGCTCGACACGGTGCCGTCAAGCGGCTATAGCGCCTTCCAAGGGCAGCCGTTCTTCCTGCTGTCGGACGCCAGCTACGGCAGCGACCAGACGGCGCAGGTGCGCCTGGAAGCTCCGGGCCGCGAATACAAGAGCGAGCTGCAACGCTACGGCGGTGCCGACATCCTCGTCTACCGGGTCGCAGATCCGATCGCCTTCCTGAAGGCGCAAAAGAACCTGCACCGGATCGACGTCAAGGCGAACTACCGCGGCGAAGGGCTGGCCAATACCTTGTCCTACCTGTGGGATAGCTGGTACAAGCAGGCGCGCCGCGCATGGCAACGCGTGCTGTCGTTCGCGACCCGCAGCAAGGCGGTGGAGGACGCGCCGCAGTTCAGCATGGGCGACCAGATTGCCCAGCCGACCCGTTTCGAGAACAACCCGCAGTACGAGCCGCTCAAGGGCTATGACGTGGTCGAGCGCTTCCGCTACCCGATCTGGGACGCCAAGGAGATCGCGCCGCCCAAGGATGTCAAGCTGGAAGGCAGCAGCAGCGAATTCCTGCCGCGAGATGCGGGCAACGTGATGGTGCCGCTGGGCAAGCTCAAGCCGGGCCTGTACATCGTCGAAGGCATCATCGGCACCTACCGCGCCCATACCTTGCTGTTTGTGTCCGATACCGTGGCCATCACCAAGAGCACCGGCAACGGCATGCTGGTCTGGGCCGCGCAGCGCAAGAGCGGCCGCCCGGTTGCCGGCGCCAGCCTCGCCTGGACCGACGGCCTCGGCGTGCTCCAAAGCGCCACCACTGGCGCTGACGGTGCGGCAGATCTGGCCCACGCCAGCCCGGAGCGCAGCTACCTGCTGGGCGTGGATCCGGCCGGCGGCGCGTTTATCTCGGAAAACTTCTACTACGACAGCGAGATCTACAACACCAAGCTGTACGCTTTCACCGACCGGCCTCTGTACCGCCCCGGCGACGAAGTCCGGGTCAAGTTCATCGGCCGCAATTTCCGCAATGCCACCGAATCCGGCCCCGCCGCGCCCGGTGACATCAAGTTGGAGGTGCTGGACCCCAACGGCGCGCCGCTGGCCTCGGTCGCTACCGCGCTGGCCGCTGACAACGGCGCCGACGCGCGTTTCACGCTGCCCGCCAATGCCCTGGCCGGCGGCTATACGCTGCGCTTCGACTACGGTGGCAACACCTACGGCGGCGCTTTCCGCGTGGCCGAGTACATCAAGCCGCATTTCGACGTGAATCTTGCGTTGGACAAGGCCGACTATGCCACCGGCGAGGCGGTCAAGGGCAAGATCCAGCTACGCTATCCCGACGGCAAGCCGGTCAAGGACGCCAAGCTGTCCGTCAGCCTGCGCGCGCAGCAGGTGACGATGGTGGAGGGCGAACTGCAATATGCCGGCCTGTTCCCGGTCAAGCTGGAGCAGCAGGAACTGACCACCGACGGCAGCGGCAATGCCGCGCTGGTGCTGCCTGCCGCGAAGGACCCGAGCCGCTATGTGGTGACGGTGTTCGCCAACGACGGCGCGGCCTATCGGGTCAAGGTCACGCGCGAACTGCTGATCGCGCGTGGCGCCACGCCATACAAGCTGACGGCGCCGGCCAACTTCACCAACCCGGGCCAGAGCGTGACCTTCCAGTTGCAGGCGCTGGCCGCCGCCGGGCAGGCATCGGCGCAGGCGCCGGCCAAGTGGGAACTGGTGCGGCTGGAGTCCCGCACCCGCAGCGAGGGCACACTGAGCCCCGCCGCCAATGGCACTGTGTCGTTCCCGGTCAAATTCGACCAGCCGGGCTCGTACACGCTCTCCGTCAAGGACGGCGCGGGCAATCTGCTGGCCGCCGCCAGCCACTGGGTGGCGGGCGAGGGCCTGCAGACCGTGCCGGGCAATATCGAGATCGTGTTCGACCGGGACCGCTACCGCATCGGCGACACGGCCGAAGCGCTGGTGACGTTCCCGCTCGCCGTCGAGGATGCCTTGCTGACGCTGGAGCGTGACCGGGTGGAGCGGCGCGGCCTGCTGTCCAAGGGCGGCGACTGGCTGTCGCTGGAGAAGGTCACCGACAAGCAATGGCGGGCGCGGATCAAGGTGGGCAACGATTTCAGCCCCAATATGACGTTCTCCGTGCTGTATGTGAAAGACGGCGACTACGTGTTCCAGAACGCCGGCATTGCCGTGGTGCAGCCCACGATCGAGCTGGCGGTCAAGAGCGACAAGCCTGTCTATGCCCCCGGCGAGACCGTCACGCTGGACCTCACCAGCGCCTTCAATGGCAAGCCGGTGCCGGCGAATCTCACCGTCAGCGTGGTGGATGAGATGGTCTACGTGCTGCAGCCTGAAATCGCCCCGAGCATCGTCGACTTCTTCTACCATCCGCGCCGCAACAGCGTGCGCACCACTTCCAGCCTGAATTTCATCGGCTACGATCTCGCCGTGTCGGGCCAGCCCGGCGCCGGTGGCCCTGAGCGCGGCCGCTATAACGAGCGTGGCGTGAAGGTGCTGGAGCGCCCACGCCGGGACGAGAAAGACACTGCCGCGTGGGAGGCCAACCTGCGTACCAGCGCAGACGGCCGCGCGCGCATGAGCTTCACCATGCCCGACTCCCTGACTCGCTGGCGCATCACGGTGCGAGCGATGTCGGGCGACGGCATGGTCGGGCAGCGCACCGCCAGCATCCGGTCCGACAAGGGCCTGTATCTCAAATGGACCGGGCCGCAACGCTACCGCGCCGAGGACGCGCCGCGCATCGACATGGTGGCCTTCAACCAGGGTGAGCAGGAGGTGGCCGCGGACCTCGTGGTGATCGGCGCCGGCCTGAACGTCAACCAGAGCGTGACGCTCAAGCGTGGTGCCAACTACGTGCGCCTGCCGGTTGCGCAGGGCGCTCTGCAGGGTGGCGTGGTCAATGCGGAGATCAAGCTGCAGGGTAAGGTGCTGGACCGCCTGCAGACCACGCTCACGGTCGAGCCCACCGGCTGGCTCTCGCAGCGCGAGCTGACGCTGCCGCTGGCCGGGGCCAATGCGGCGTTCAAGCTGCCGGCGGATGCGCAGGACATCCGCCTGCGCTTCGTCGATGGCGCCGCCAGCCAGTTCGCCCGCGTGGCGGACGACCTGCTGGCCTATCCCTATGGCTGCACCGAGCAGACCGCCAGCCGGCTGATTCCGCTGGCGTTGGCCCAGCGCAGCCTGGCCGCCACCGGCGCGGACACGGGCGGCGGCACCCAAGGCATCGACGCGCTGCTGCGCACCCAGCGCCAGCGCCTGGCGCTGCTGGCCGGGGTCAATGGCCAGTTTGGATGGTGGGGCGATACGGTGGGCAACAGCGCGCTGCTGACGGCGTATGCCTATTACGCCGACTGGCTGGCAACGCGCGCCGTCGGCATCAGCCTGCCGCCCGATCACTGGAAGCGCACGCTGGAAGCTTACAAGCAGGCCATGAAGGAGCCGCTGCTGCACCGTGCGCTCGCGCTGTGGTTCATCAACGAGATGGGCCTGCCGGTGGCCACGCAGCTCGGTGGCGTGGCCGGCGAGCTCGCTCGCCCCGGCGCCGACGCGCCTGGCGCGGCCGTGGGCGAAAGCCTGGTGTTTGCCGCGCCGGATTCGCCGCAAGGCCGCCGCGTGGCGACCGTGCTGGCCGCGCAGCTCTACAAGCAGATCGGCCAACCGATGCCGGAAGGCCTGGCCAGCGCCGCCGAGGCCGCGCGCCAGACGCTGGCGAGCGATCCTTCGCCGCTGGTGCAGAGCCTTCTGCTGATGGCGGGCAAGGGCGCGGCCACCTCCGACGTGCAGACGCTGCTGGCCCGCGCCGGCGCTGCCTCACCGACGATTGACCGGGCCGTGACGCTGGTGTGGCTCAACAAGGCCCTTGGCGGCGGGCTGGGCCGCGGGCTGGCCGGCGAGGGCGATCCCGCGCTGCGCGTGCCGCAGGGCAACTGGAAGGCTGCGCGCAGCCCGCTCGGCCTGCCGGAATGGCGCTGGAGCGGGGCGCAACTGCCCGAGACGCTCGCGCTTACCGTGCCGCAGAACATGGATGCGGCCTCACAGTCGTTCAACACCAATGCCGTGGTGTCCTACCGCAGCCGTGCCCAGGAAGCCTCGCGCCTGCCGATCGGCATCGAGCGCAAGCTCTATCGCCTGGTGCCCACGAGCGATGGCGCAGCGAAAGACGGCAAGCCAGCGGAGGCCGCCGCCGCGGGTACGGCCGGCCTGACCTTCTCGGCCAAGCCGGTCAAGCCGGGCGACAAGCTCGACAGCAACACGCTCTACGTCGATGAGATCGTGCTGAGCCCACGCCAGGGCACCTACCGCTACGGGCTGGTCGAAGCACCGCTGCCGCCCGGCGGCGAGGTCGAAGGCACGACGTGGGGCCTGCGGATCGACGGCTTGCCCGATCCGGACAACAAGGCCACCGGCCTGCAGCCGTTCCAGCGCGCCGTGACGTACGAGATGGGCATGCTGTCCTATCACCAGCCGGTAGTCTCGCTGGAGCGCCCGGTGGTGCTGCGCCAGTTGGTGCGCTTCTCGTTGCCAGGCAAGTTCAACCTGCCCCCGGTGCGCTACTTCCGCATGTACCAGCCAGATGCCAAAGCCCTGCAAGGCGACGGCAAGACGGCGGGCTTCCCCTTGACGGTGGAGTGAGGCGGGCATGAACGGGGCAGCGCGCATGGCGGCCGGCCGTGCCTGGTGGCGACGGCTTGCGGTGCTGGCGGCCATGGGCGCTGCGTGCGCCGGGCCCGCGCTGGCTGCCGCGCCCGCGCCCGCCGAGCCCCTGCGCTTCGCGCGGCTCGCGGGAGCGGACGCGCAATTGTTCGGCCTCGACGGCAACGCCGCCGCGCCCGCTGCCACGCCGTTGCCTGCCAGCTTGCAGACGCCATTGGGCAGCGTGTGGAAGCTGTTCGTCTATGGTTACCTGGTCGGCCGCGACAAGCCATCCGATGACTACACCTGCCGTGGTGGTGACCCGGAAGAGGTTTACTGCTGCACGCCCGGCCAGAGCATCGACCGCGAGCGTGCGCTGATTCAATCCTGCGGACGCTATTTCGAGCCGCGGCGGCTGGGTTTGTCCGCTGCCGACTGGCGCCGTTTCTGGAAGGAGGCAGGCGCACCCGCGTGGCTACAGGACATGCAGGCGATGCAGCCCGCTCGCAACGTGGCCGTCGCCGATCTGCTTGCCGGGCTGCATGCCGTGCCCCCCGCCGCGCAACAGGCAGCCGCCGCGACGCTGGTCTCGGTGCTGACGGTGGGGCGCGGCGAAGGCACGCTGGCCAACTATGGCAGTCTGCTGCGCGCCAAGACCTGGACCATGCCGGACCCGGCGCGGCCGGGCGCATCCATTGGCGGCGCGGCCGGCTGGCTTGCCGATGGCAGCCCGGTCTGGCTGGGCGGCCCCGGCGCCAGTGCCAATGTGCTGCGCCGTGCGGCGCCCCGCTTGCAGCCGTTGCTGGCCACCGTGCCGGTGCCCGATGATGGCGCCTGCGTGCTGGTCGACATGTTCGAGCGCTATGCGCTGCGCGATCTGCAAGCCACCGGCACCGGCGCAAGTCGCCAGGCCGTGCCGGATGGCCCGCTCAGCGGCACCTACCGCGCGGAGTTTGCCAATGGCAATACCCTGCGCGTGGAAAGCCGTGGCGAACTGACGCTGCTGCGCAAGCCCGGCGCCGCGCCGCGCGTAGTGGGCCGTTTCGGCCTCAATGATTACGTGGCGCGGGTCGTCGAGCGCGAGGGCGACACCACCGAGCCCGAGGCCGCCCGCGCCTTGGCGGTGGCTGCGCGCAGTTACCTGATCCAGCAAGCCACGCGCGAGCAAGGCTGCTTTCATATTGCCGATAGCAGCCGCACCCAGCGTGTGCTGCCGCGTGCACCCACGGCCGCGGCGCGGCGTGCCGCCGATGTGACCGATGCGCTGGTGCTGTCCGGCGTGGCCGTGCGTTATCACCACGACGTGGGCGGCCAGGGGCGCATGGCCTGGCTGGAGGCCCGGCACGCGGCCGGGCAGGGGCAGTCGTTCGATGCCATCCTGGCTCGCTGGTGGCCTCAGGCCACGCTCACCTCGTTCCAGAGCCCAGTGGCCGGCGATTGCCTGGCGGTGGCCAATGCGCGGCAGTGGCTGGCGCAGCGCGCGCCGCATTGGGAGCGCCGGCTGGCGGCGGAGCCGGGCTATGAAACGCCGCCGCTGCCCGCCGTGTGCGAAGTGCGCGAAGGCCGCCCTTATGCCGACGCGCGCCGCAACCGGCTCTATATCCACCGGCTGGCCAGCGAGGACGACCGCATTGCGCTGGCCCACGAATATCTCCATCTTGCATTTGCCCGCCACCCGCGCGGGCAGGACGAAGGCTTTGTCGAAGCCATGGCGCGCAAGCTGGTACGTACGCAAAACCCATCATGAATCTCACCCGTAATTTGTCCCGCAACTGGCGCCACGGCGTGCTGGCCCTGGCCTGCGTCGCGGTGCCGCTGGTGGCCACGGCCGAGCCGGTTGCCGATCTGGACGGCCCGGTGGGCGGCTGGCGTCACGGCGGCTTGTCCAACGAGCTCGAGCGCTATACCGCCGCTTATCCAAAGCCGCCGGTGGACCGGGGCACGCAGAAGTACCGCACGCTGATCGAGGGGCGCCTGCGCAAGGTCGGCAAGGAAGGTCGCAAGCCGCCCACGCTGGTGGTCAACGGCACGGCCATGCCGCTGTATGCCGACGAGCAGGGGCGCTTTGCGCGGCCGTGGGCGTTTGGCCGTGGCTCCAACAGTGTGGAGATCGTGTCCGCTGATGGCGCCTCGCGCCAGCGCTTGCAGTTCTACGAGGCCGACACGACCAAGATCCAGGCCAAGCTACGCGCGGTGTTGACCTGGGACGATCCCAAGGCCGAGGTCGACCTGCATGTGATTTCACCTGACGGTGGCCATGCCTTCTTTGCCAGCCCCTTGCTGCCGGAAGGAGGCGGTCTGGACGTGGATAGCGTGGATGGTGCGGGGCCGGAGATTTTTTCGAGCGCGGCGCCGCGTCCCGGGGTGTGGTTGTTCTATGTGAACTACTGGGGCAATTTCAACGCCGGCGGCTACAACTTCGAGAAAGGCAAGAACGATCGTGACCTGATTACCGCCAAGCTCACGCTGATCTACAACGAGAACACGCTCAATGAAAAGCGTGAGACGCTCGTGGTACCGCTGCGCAAGCTGGGCGAACTGGCGCTGATGAAATCGGTGCGTTTCTGATCCGACACATCGATCAGGCGCACTGATAGCCAGACTGACGCCTAGCCAGAAGCCAGTCGCAAAGAACGCAGGAAGGAACCGTGGATATGCAGCACTCGCCGAAACTAGCCTTGATCAGCCTGACCCTGCCGGCACTGTTGCTGGCCGGCGCCGCGCGAGCCGACGATGCCATCGAGTTCACCACGCCGCGCAACGGCTGGCGCAACTCGGCCGGTGATGCTTCGGCCTATACGCAGGAAGTGCATTACCCGGCGGTGGCGGTTTCCACGCGAGCCGGGCAAGCCGCCAGCGCCATGATTGCCGGGCGCATCCGCGCGGCGCCCAAGTCCGAGGCGGATGCCGCGAGCGCCGCATCGAGCCCCGCACCCGGCGGGCGCGGGCGGCGCGGTGGCGGCTCGGTTGCCACCCTGGTGGTCAACGGCGTGGCGATGCCGCAGCGGGTCGAGGAGGATGGCCGCTTCTCGCGGCCCTACGCCTTCTCGGGCGGCAGCAACAGCGTGGAGATCCGCAGTGCGCAGGGCGCCAGCAAGCGCGTGCAGTTCTACGACGGCTACCAGGGCAAGACCCGTCCGCGCCTGCGCGTGGTGTTGTCCTGGGATAGCGATCAGACCGACCTGGACCTGCATGTGGTGGCGCCCGACGGCCAGCACACCTTCTACGCGAATCGCGTGGCCAGCAATGGCGGCGCGCTCGATGTTGACGTCACCACCGGCTACGGCCCGGAGATCTATTCGATTGCCGCGCCGCCACCCGGCACCTACCTGGTCTATGTAAACTACTACGGCAGCGGCGCCGGCCCGGAAGCCATTACCGTGGCGCAAGTGGCGCTGATCACCGATGAAAACACGCCCAACGAAAAGCAGCAGGTGTTCCGCGTGCCGATGCGCAAGCCCGGCGAACTGACGCTGATCAAGTCCTTCGTCATGAAGTGAGCACCGCCCCGAAACGCTCCAACGCCTCAGCACCCCAGCACCCCAGCGTCCCGGAACCTCCGGGATCACCCCGGAAGCACAATTTCCCCCAATCCCCATGCAGCAGCAGAAGATCCTGTTCCTCAGTGTTTCCGCCGGCGCCGGCCACATGCGCGCCGCTGAAGCACTGCGCCTTACCGCCGAAGCCGAATTCCCCGGCGTGCAGACGCTTCACCTGGACGTGATGGAATACGTCCCGGCCACGTTTCGCAAGCTCTACACCGACTTCTACATCAAGCTGGTGAACAGCTATCCGGCCCTCTGGGGCATGCTTTACCAGCACACTTCCGAGGCCGACCCGGCAGCACCGATGCAAAAGCTGCGGCGCGCCGCCGAGCGCCTGAGCACGCGCGCGCTGCGCCGTGCGATCGACGAGTTCGCCCCGGATGCCATCGTCTGCACGCACTTCCTGCCCGCCGAGATCCTGATGCATGAGGTGCGCCGGCAGCGGCTGGCGGTGCCCGTGTGGGTGCAGGTGACAGACTTTGATCTGCACGGCATGTGGGTGATTCCCCATATGACGGGTTACTTTGCCGCCAGCGAGGAAATCGCGTTTCGCATGCGGGCCAGCCGGATCGAGGCTGGCCGCATCCACACCACAGGGATTCCGGTGGTGCCGGCGTTTTCCCACCCGCAGGATCGCCAGGCCTGCGCACAGCATTTCGGGCTCGATCCGGCACGGCGCACCATCATGCTGATGGGCGGCGGGGCAGGGCTCGGCGGCCTTGACGAGGTGGCCGGCGCACTGATGCGGCTGGACCACGATTTCCAGCTGATCGTGCTTGCCGGGCGCAACGAGAACGCCCTGGCGCGGCTCAAGACCCTTGCCGCCGCACACCCCGGACGCCTGTTTCCCTTCGGCTTTACCAACGAGGTGGAACGCCTGATGGCATGCTCCGACCTTGTCATTACCAAGCCGGGCGGCCTGACCACGTCCGAATGCCTGGCGATGGGCGTGCCGATGGTGGTCAATGCGCCGATTCCCGGGCAGGAAGAGCGCAATGCCGATTACCTGCTGGAGCAAGGCGCTGCGCTCAAGGCGGTCGACCTGATATCGCTCGAATACCGGGTGCGCCTCTTGCTGGCGGAGCCGGCACGGCTCGACCAGATGCGTGCGCGTGCTAGCGCGCTAGGACAACCGGCGGCGGCGCGCCGCGTACTGGAAACCGTGCTCGGGCAATTGGCGCGGTGCGGCCAGCTAGCCGGCCACGGCGGCGCGGCTGCGACGGCGGGGCGTTGAGATGCGCGCGCTGAACCTGTCTTCTTCAACCCGGCACGCGGGCCAGTCCTATCCGTCGCACCATCCCATGGTGCTGGTGCTGACCGTGGCGTGGACCCTGCTGCTGGCCTATTTCTTCGCTAACGTGGAGATCCAGATCGAGGGTGCCGCGGGCTGGGCGGCCAACCTGCCCACCTGGCGCATCGAGCATCATTGGCTGCTGGATATTTTTTGGGGTGGGCGCCCGATGACGGGGTATCACGCGTGGGTATTCCCCTGCGTAGCGCTGTTCTTCCATTTTTCACTGGTGTTCGGCGGGCGCTGGAACTGGCGCGCCGAGGCGCGCGTGATCGCCTGCATCATGGTGTTCTGGATCAGCGAGGATTTTCTCTGGTTCGTGCTGAACCCGGCATTCGGGCTGGCGCGCTTTGCGCCGAGTTTCGTGCCCTGGCACATCCACTGGTGGGCCGGCGCGCCTACCGATTATTGGGTTTCGCTGGGCGTGGCGGCCGCGTTGCTCTGGCTGTCATGCAGGGGACCGGTGGGGAATCGTTACAGTTTTTAGGTAAACGCCGTCAATGTGACGTTTAGTGCATATATTGCGGCGCAATGTGTGACCAATACAACGCTTCTCGCCATTTTGCGGCGGTGTATCGTGGCCCATTTTGGCGCCATCCTGTTTCCTGGGAGTAGAATCCGGCCCTTGTGCACTTTGTAGCATTCTTATAACAAATGAGCCCCCGTCCTTCGCGCATGGCGTGCATTGACGCTCTCAAGGCGATCAGTTCACAGCTGATCGTGCTGCACCATCTTGCCTTCTATGGCCCCATGTCCGATGCGGCCCACGTGCTGGCGCCCGGCCTGCTCGACTGGTTCTCGCAGTACGCGCGCATTGCCGTGCAGGTGTTCCTTGTCATCAGCGGCTTCCTGGCGGCGCGCAGCCTGGCGCCCGGCGGGCATTTGATGGTGCCCCGCCCCTTGCAGGCAATCTGGGGCCGCTACCAGAAGCTGGTGGTGCCCTATACGGCGGCTATCTTGATTGCCATTGCCGGTGCGGCCATTGCGCGTACCTGGATGCATCACGACTCCATTCCCGGCGCCCCCGGCCTGCACCAGTTCCTGGCGCATGTGCTGCTGCTGCACAACGTGCTGGATTTCGATGCCTTGTCCGCCGGCGTCTGGTATGTGGCCATCGACCTGCAATTGTTCGCCTTGCTGATGGTGGCGTTGTGGGCAGCCCGCCGCTGCGAGCGATGGTTCGACGTGGGCGGCAGCCCGATGGGCCCGCTGGTGGTGGCCGGGCTGGTGCTGGCATCACTGTTCTGGTTCAACCGTGATGCCACGTGGGATATCTGGGCGATTTACTTCTTCGGCGCCTACGGCTTGGGCACGCTGGCCTTCTGGGCATCCGAGCCTGAGCGTTCGCCGGTGGCACTGCTGGTGTTGTGTGCCGTGGTGCTGGCAGCGCTGGTCGTGGATTTCCGGCTGCGTATCGCGGTGGCGCTGGCAATCGCGCTCCTGCTCGGCACGGCGCGCCGTGGCGGTTGGCTTGAGCACTGGCCGCAGGCGCGGTTCCTGGCATTTTTCGGGCGCATTTCCTACTCGGTGTTCCTGGTGCATTTCCCGATTTGCCTGGTCGTGAATGCCTTGGTCTTCCATCTGGCTCCGCACCAGCCCGTCCTCAATGCGCTCGGCATTGTGCTGGCCTGGCTGCTGAGCAACGCCGCGGGGGCCTTGTTCCATCGCTACGTGGAGAGCGGTGCGCCGCTGCGCGCATTGCGCCTGGCGCTGTGGCCTGCTGCCCCCGAGCCGGTCCAGCGGCAGCAGGCGGGGCAGCAACGGTCAACCTGACCGACCGATAGTCCCGATAGCGCTTGCGGTTTATCCGAAGGCACATCCAGCGGCACCCGGCCCCAGCGGCCCGGTGCCGCTTTTACATGGTGCCTATGCACCAGGACCAGCGCTGGCCGCGGCGCTTGCGCACAGGCACGGTGCGCAAGCGCCATCGTGCGATGTGCAACACAAGGTAAAAACGAGCATTGGGATATGGCACGAAGGTTGCCTACTATGGAATCGTAAACCTGACCGTTTGGTCAGGATTCTTGTTCCGAGGCTGCCATGTCCGATCATATCGTCCTGACCTCGCACGCGCGCCGCGACAAGCCGGCCGAGCCAATCCACTGGGGGGCTGCCACGGCAGCGGAGCGCGGCCCCGTGATCGCAAGCCTGACCAATCCGGCTCAGCGCAATGTGATCGGCACCCATTCCGGCGCATACGCGGTTTACCGCGCGCTGGCGGTGGCCTCCGGCAAGCTGCAGCGAGACCACCGCGCCGATCTCACCGATACCTCGCCGGCCGAGGTCATCGGGCCTCACCCGCAATGGAGCGACCCGGACAAGATCGTCTCGATGGATCCCTGGGGCCACCTGGTTTCCAGCGCCTTTGGCGACCGGATCGCCGCGGGCATCGACATCCGTCCCTCGATCGCCATTACGCGCGCCCACATCAATATGCCGGAGCTGATGGGCGCCATTGCGGCCGGCCGGCTCACACCCGACGGGCAGATCCTTCATGCCAATGGCGATGTGCGGGTCACCAAAGCCGCGATCGATCCGGTCTGGTACCTGCCGGGGCTGGCGCGCCGCTTCGAGATCAAGGAGAGCATGCTGCGCCGCAGCCTGTTCGAGCAGACCAGCGGCATGTTCCCGGAACTGGTCACGCGCCCCGACCTGAAAGTGTTCCTCCCGCCGATCGGCGGCATGACCCTGTACTTCTTTGGCGATGTCAGCCAGCTTGGCAAGCCCGAGACCAAGGTGGCCTGCCGCGTGCATGACGAGTGCAACGGCTCGGACGTGTTCGGCTCCGATATATGCACCTGCCGGCCGTACCTGGCCCACGGCATCGAGGTCTGCATCGAGATGGCGCAGCAGGGCGGCGTGGGGCTGGTGGTCTATAACCGGAAGGAAGGCCGGGCGCTGGGTGAGGTGACCAAGTTCCTGGTCTACAACGCCCGCAAGCGCCAGGTTGGCGGCGATCGGGCCGAGACTTATTTTGCACGTACGGAATGTATCGCCGGCGTGCAGGACATGCGCTTCCAGGAGCTCATGCCCGACGTGTTCCACTGGCTCGGCATCAAGCGTATCGACCGCTGGGCTTCGATGAGCAATATGAAGCACGGGGCGCTGACCGCTCAGGGTATCGAGGTGGTCGAGCAGGTTGCGATTCCCGATGCACTGATCCCGGCCGATGCCCGCGTGGAAATCGACGCCAAGGTGGCGGCTGGCTACTTCACTAGCTATACCCCGCCCGACGCGGAAGAACTCGCGCTGGCCAAGGGTAGAGGACTGCACGAATGAACGAGATACCCGAAGCGGGTGGCGTGCGCGGCGCCGCGAATCCCTTCATCAACGGCGAGGATGATGCCGGTGGCTGGGCCAGTCCCGTGCCGCCGGGCCATCCAGCCGCCGCGTTGCTCACCGGCCATGCGGTACGCACCCGCTGCGCTGCCGTGACGGATCATGTGGCAGCCGGCGCGTCCGAGCTGTTTACCTGGCATCCGGAGCGGATCCCGGCAGTGGCCGATTACGTGGCGGCCACCATCCGCCAGCGCTATCCCGATCTCAACGTGCCGTACCACAGCCGCTGGCGTCATTTCGAGAGCGGCGGCCCTGGCGAGAAGCTGGACCGCTGGCAGATCCTGTGCGAACGCGGCGGGCTCTCCGGCGAGGCCGACCGTGAGGAGCGCGCCCGCATCGGCATCGACCTGGTGATCCCCAGCGTATTGCTGGATGCCGGCGCAGGCCCGGACTGGCGCTATCGCGATCCCGCCAGCGACTTGTTGCTGACGCGCTCCGAAGGGCTTGGCGTGGCCAGCTTCGACCTGTTCGCGCGCGGCGGCTTTTCCGCCCAGCCGGGGCAGCCGCTGCGCTCCGATGCCGAGCGCCTGATGCGTATCGATGCATCCTCCATTGCAACCGCATTCCAGGTGGCCCAGCACAACCCGCTGGTGGGCCTGGATGGACGCGCCGGGCTGTTGCGCCGTCTTGGCGAGGTTGCGCAAGCCACGCCAGCGGTCTTTGGTTCGCCGGCGCGGCTGGGCAACCTGTTCGACTACCTCAAGGCGCACGCCAGCTCTGGGCAGATCGAGGCCGGCTTCGTGCTGACCACGCTGCTGGTGGCACTGGGGCCGGTATGGCCCGGGCGTGTGAGCCTGGAAGGCGTGTCGCTGGGCGACTGCTGGCACCACCCGGCCTGTACGGATGGCCTGGTGCCGTTTCACAAGCTGACCCAGTGGCTGACCTACTCGCTGCTGGAACCGCTGGAAGATGCCGGCCTGACCGTGACCGGGCTGGAGGTCTTGACGGGCTTGCCTGAATACCGCAACGGCGGGCTGCTGTTCGATTTCGAGCTGATGGTGCCGCGCGACCCTGGCTTTACTGCCGTGGCGCACACGGTGGATGAGCCGGTTATCGTGGAATGGCGCGCGCTCACGGTGACGGGACTCGACCTCGTGGCCGCGTCGGTGCGCGAGGCGCTCGGGCTGTCGGCAGAGTCGTTCCCGCTGGCCCGCGTGCTGGAGGGCGGCACCTGGGCCGCGGGGCGGCGCATTGCCGCCAAGCGCAGGCCGGGTGGCCCGCCGCCTTTCGCCATCAACAGCGACGGCACGGTGTTCTAGCGGGTCTGCCAGACCCGCGCCGCAGCAACCAGCATGAGCAACCAGCATGAGCAACCAGCAAGTGCTATCCGCTACCGTCCTCCAGGAGCGCATCATGACCGACCTCTCCGCCGTACCGCCCGCCACCGCGTCCGTGATGGTAGTGGATCATCCGCTCGTGCAGCACAAGGTCACGCTGGTCCGCAGCGAAGACACCACCACCGACAATTTCCGCCGGCTGGTGCGCGAGATCAGCCAGCTGCTGACCTACGAGGCAACCCGCGACCTGGCAATGGAAACCATCGCCATCAAGACTCCGATCGCGCCCATGCAGTCGCCGGTGCTCTCGGGCAAGAAGCTGTGCCTGGTGTCGATCCTGCGGGCCGGCAATGGTTTCCTGGATGGCATGCTGGACTTGCTGCCGGCCGCGCGGGTCGGGCATATCGGCCTGTACCGCGACCCGGAAACGCTGGAGCCGATCGAGTACTACTTCAAGATGCCGGAAGACATCCATGAGCGGCTGGTGATCGTGGTCGACCCGATGCTGGCTACCGGCAACTCCGCCATCGCCGCGCTCAACCGCTTGAAGGAAGCCGGCGTGAGCACGCTCAAGTACGTGTGCCTGATCGCTTCGCGGCAGGGCTTGACGGCCTTGCGAGCGGCGCACCCCGACGTAGCCATCGTCACCGCGGCCATTGACGAGGAACTCAACGAGCACGGCTACATCGTGCCAGGCCTGGGCGACGCCGGCGACCGCCTCTACGGCACCAAGTAATGGGAGCGCCGGCTACGGCGCCGCCGCCATGCTTTCCGCCGCCGCGGGAGGTGGCGGGGGGGCGCATCCGCCAGGAGAACGAGGCGCTGATCCTGCGCGCGGCCGAATACGTGTTCGCCCGGGCCGGGTTTGCCGGCGCGACCATGAACGAGATCGCCACGCGCGCCGGCGTGCCGAAGTCCAACCTGCATTACTACTTCCGCACCAAGCAGGCGCTATATCGGGCCGTGCTGGCGCATACGCTCGCGCTGTGGCTGTCCGAGACCGACATCATCGGCGCGGAGCAGCGGCCCCAGGTGGCACTGGAGCAGTACATCCGCGCCAAGATGCGGCTGTCTGCCAGCCATCCGGATGCCTCGCGCGTGTTTGCCAACGAGCTGCTGCACGGAGCGCCGGAGATCCGCGACGTGCTCAGCGGTGCGCTGCGCGCGCTGGTGGCGCGCAAGGCCGGCGTGATCCGGGAATGGATCGCGCGCGGCGAGATGGCCAGCGTCGATCCACAGCACCTGTTTTTCACGATCTGGGCCGCCACCCAGACCTATGCTGATTTTGAGTCGCAAGTTTGCGCCGTGCTTGGGGTGAGCCACCTGGGGCAGCGCGATTATGAACAGGCCACCGACCACCTGGTGCGGCTGTTGCTGCGAGGTTGCGGGCTGGAACCGGCTGGCCTGGCCGTGGAGTTATCGTCAACAAGGGGAGAGAACCATGAGTTTTGAGGGTAAGCGCAGGTCCTGGTTGAAATTCGCGGCGGCAGCCGCCAGCGTGGCCGCACTCGGTGGCGTCGTGCCGGCGCAGGCGCAGGCGCAGGCCAAGCTGAAGGTGGCGGCGGTATACACCGTGCCTGTCGAGCAGCAATGGGTGTCGCGCATTCACAAGGCGCTCAACGAGGCCAAGGCGCGCGGCGAGATCGACTATGTGTTCTCGGAAAGCGTGTCCAATGCCGACTATGAGCGCGTGCTGCGCCAGTACGCGGAGCAGGGCTCTTCGCTGATCCTGGGCGAATCGTTCGCCGTCGAGGCGGCCGCGCGCAAGGTGGCCAAGGACTATCCCAAGACCGCGTTCCTGATGGGTTCTTCCGGCAAGCCGCAGGCGCCTAACTTCTCGGTGTTCGACAACTACATCCAGGAGCCGTCCTACCTCACTGGCATGATCGCCGGCGGCATGACCAAGACCAACCATATCGGCATGGTGGGTGGCTATGCCATCCCCGAGGTCAACCGGCTGATGCACGCCTTCATGGAAGGCGCGCGCGAGGTCAATCCCAAGGTGAAGTTCACGGTCAGCTTCATCGGCTCGTGGTTCGATCCGCCCAAGGCCAAGGAAGCGGCCTTCGCCATGATCGACAAGGGTGCCGACGTGCTCTACGCCGAACGCTTTGGCGTATCCGACGCCGCAAAGGAAAAGGGCAAGCTGGCGATCGGCAATGTCATCAACACGCAGCCGCAATATCCCGCTACCGTGGTGGCCTCGGCGTTGTGGAACATGGAGCCCACCGTGGGCGCCGCGCTTGGCAAGGTCAAGGCCGGCCAGTTCAAGAGCGAGGACTACGGCCCTTATTCGCTGATGAAGTTCAAGGGCGCGGAGCTGGCGCCGCTGGGCACGTTCGACGGCAAGGTGCCAGGCGACGTGATGACCAAGGTCAAGGCGAAAGAGAAAGCGATCCTCGATGGCAAGTTCGCGGTCAAGGTGGTGGAAACGGAGCCGAAGTCGTCGCAGTAAGGTGGCCAGAGCCACTTGAAGTGCCCGGCTGCGTTTGCTCCCCTCGCCCGCGTCTGGGCTAGGGGAGCAAACCGTCGACGCTTTTAAACGCCATCATCAGCCATCCATGCCCACCCCTATCCTGCGCCTTGCCGGCATTACCAAGCGATTCGGCCCGCTTGTGGCCAACGACGACATCTCGCTGGCGTTGCAGCGCGGGGAGGTGCTGGCCTTGCTGGGCGAGAACGGCGCCGGCAAGAGCACGCTGGTCAGCATCCTGTTCGGGCACTACGTGGCCGACGCCGGTACGGTGGAGGTGGACGGCCAGCCGTTGCCGCCCGGCCAGCCGCGCGCGGCGCTGGCAGCCGGCATCGGCATGGTGCACCAGCATTTCACGCTAGCCGACAATCTCTCGGTGCTGGACAACATCATGCTCGGCACCCAGCCGCTGTGGCAATGGCGCCTGGAGCGGCGCGCCGCGCGCGACAAGGTGCTGGCCCTGGCTGAGCGCTTCGGCCTGGCGGTGCGCCCCCAGGCAAGGGTTGGCGAGCTGTCGGTGGGAGAGCGCCAGCGCGTGGAGATCGTGAAGGCGTTGTATCGCGGCGCCCGCGTGCTGATTCTCGATGAGCCGACCGCCGTCTTGACGCCGCACGAGGCCGAGACGCTGTTCTCCACGCTGGCGCAACTGATCGCCGAAGGATTGTCAGTGATTTTTATCAGCCACAAGCTTGACGAGGTGCTGCGTGTTTCCGACCGCATCGCGGTACTGCGTGGCGGCAAGCTGGTCGCGCAGTGCACCGCGGCGCAGACCACCAAGGCCGAACTGGCAGAGTTGATGGTCGGCCGCGTGGTAGCGATGCCGGAACGCGCGGCACGGCCGAGCGTCGCGGATGGCGCCAATGGCAACGCGGCGCCACCCGTGTTTGCGCTGGAGCACGTAGGCGCGCGCGCCGCCAACGGGCGTACGCTGCTGCGCGAGGTCAGCCTGCAGGTGCGTGCCGGCGAGATCGTCGGCATTGCCGGTGTCTCAGGCAACGGACAGGCCGCGCTGGCGGAGCTGGCCAGCGGCACGCTGGAGGCCAGTGAGGGGCGTGTCACCTTGGCAGGCAAGCCGATGCCCGCAAAGCCCCGCGCATGGATTGAGGCTGGCGTGGCACGCGTGCCGGAGGATCGCCATGCGATCGGCGTGGTGGGCGATCTTGCCGTATGGGAGAACGCCGTTAGTGAACAACTCAGCGAGCCGCGCTTTTCGCGCTGGGGCATCATCCGGCGCGCCGCCGCGCAGCGGTTTGCGCGGGACCTGGTCGCGCGTTTCGATGTGCGCACCGCCGGCATCGAGGTGCCGGCGCGAACCATGTCGGGCGGCAATATGCAAAAGCTGATCCTGGGCCGGGCGCTCTCGGTGCGCGGCGAAGGCAGCGCGCCAAGGCTGGTGGTGGCCAGCCAGCCAACCTGGGGCCTCGATATCGGCGCGGTGGCCTATGTGCGCACCCGCCTGCTCGATGCGGCACGCGAAGGCGCTGCCGTACTGCTGATCTCGGAGGACCTGGATGAACTGCACGCGCTGGCCGACCGCATCGCCGTGATGCATGCCGGGCGCCTGACCGAAGCCCGGCCTACGGCGGCGTGGACGCTGGGCGAGCTCGGCCTGGCCATGGCCGGCTCGGGCGGCGGCCAGCAAGCGCAAGCGGGCAAGGGGGAGGTGCTCCATGCGGCTTGAGGCCCGAACCGGCGTTTCGCGCGTGGCCATGCTGGCCGCGCCCATCGTCGCCATCCTTGCCACGCTGCTGATCTGCGCCTTGCTGGTGCGCTGGGCCGGCGCACCGGTCGGGCGGGCCTATGCGCTGCTGCTGGAAGGCGGCTTTGGCTCGCGCTTTGCGTGGTCGGAAACGCTCACGCGCGCCACGCCGCTGATCCTGACCGGTTTGTCGGTGGCGGTGGCCTTTCGCGCGCGGCTGTTCAATATCGGTGCGGAAGGGCAACTCTATCTCGGTGCGCTGGCCGCCGTGGCGGTTGGCGGCCAGGTCGATGGCGCGGTTGCGCCCTGGGCGCAGCAACTGCCCATGGGTTTGCTCTTTGTCCTGATGGTGATGGCCGGCATGCTGGCCGGGGCCATGTTGTTGCTTGGGGCCGCGTGGCTCAAGACCCGGCTCGGTGTGGATGAGGTGGTCACGACCCTGCTGGCCAATTTCATCGTGCTGCTGTTTGTCTCGATGATGCTCGATGGCCCGATGAAAGACGCCACCGCGATGGGCTGGCCGCAATCGGTGGCGCTGGTGCCGGAGCTGGAGCTGGCCAAGCTGGTGGAACGCTCGCGCGTGCACAGCGGCTTGTTGGTGGCTTGCGCGCTGGCCGTGATTCTGTGGGCGGTCAACCGCTTCACGGTGTTTGGCCTGCAGATGCGCGCGGTAGGCGCCAACGCACGGGCCGCCGCCTTCGCCGGCATGCCGGTGCGCAGGGTGACGATGTGGGCCGCGTTGTTGTCCGGCGGGCTTGCGGGGCTGGCGGGCGTGGTGGAAGTGGCGGGGCGCACCAGCTACCTCACGCTCGATATTTCTCCCGGCTATGGCTATGCAGGCGTGGTCATCGCCATGCTGGCGGGGCTGCATCCGCTTGGCGTGGTGGCGGCATCGGTGTTCGTGGCCGGCGTGCTGGTGGGGGCGGATGGCATGAGCCGCGCGGTGGGCGTGCCCAACAGCATTGCCGACGTGATCGTGGCGGTGGCGCTGCTCGCCATGCTGGTGGCGACCATGCTGACACGCTACCGTATCCGCTTGGATGCTCCAGGTAAGGTGGCCTGATGGAACTGCTCGATATCGTGGCCTCGGCGCCATTCTGGATCGCGGTGCTGCGCGTGGCCACGCCGCTGATCTTCGGCACGCTGGGCGTGCTGCTGTGCGAGCGTGCCGGCGTACTCAACCTTGGCATTGAGGGCATCATGGTAGCTGGCGCTTTCTGTGGCTGGCTGGCGGTCTATCACGGTGCGCCGCTATGGGGCGGGGTGGCGGTGGCAGCCGGTGTCGGGCTGGCCTTCGGGCTGCTGCATGGCTGGCTGACCGTGAGCCTGGCGCTGTCCCAGCATGTGGCTGGGCTGGGCGTGACCATGCTGGCCACCAGCCTGTCCTACTATGCCTACCGGCTCGGCTTTGCCTCCGTCTCCACGCCGCCCACCATCACGCCCTTTGCCCCGATGCACTGGATCAGCGGCATTCCGCTGATCGGTGGTATGTTGAGCCCGGTGTTTGGTGAGGAGACCGCATTGACGCTGCTGGCGCTGGTGCTGGTGCCCGTGGTGGCCTGGCTGCTCTACCGGACGCCGCTCGGGCTGGCCGTGCGCATGGTTGGCGAGAATCCCGCCGCGGCGCAGGGGCAGGGGATTCGCGTAGGCGCGATGCGTATCGGTGCGATCATGGCGGGCTCTGCCCTGATGGCGGTGGGCGGCGCGTTCCTCACGCTATCCGCGTTCAACGCATTCTTCTTTAACATGATCAACGGCCGGGGCTGGATCTGCGTGGCACTGGTGGTGTTTGCTTCGTGGCGGCCGGGCCGCGCGCTGGCCGGCGCCTTGCTGTTCGCCGCCTTCGACGCACTGCAACTGCGCCTGCAGCAAAGCGGCGCGAGCCTGCCCGGCTTGCCGCCACTGCCTTACCAGCTTTACCTGATGTTGCCGTATGTGCTGTCGATCCTCGCGCTGGTGCTGGTGGCGCGCCGCGCCGCCTACCCGCAGGCGCTGATGAAGCCCTATCGCAAGGGCGAACGTTGATTCCAGGCAAGCAATCATCATGACAAGGCCCGCACCATGCTCGACCTGATCCTACGCAACTGCACGCTCCCCGATGGCCGTACCGGCATCGACATCGGCATCCTGGGTGACCGCATCAAGGCGGTGGAACCGGCGCTCAAGGCGCCTGCCGCTGCCGAGGTCGATGCCGCAGGGCAACTGGTGACGCCGCCATTTGTCGATGCGCATTTCCACATGGACTCGACGCTGTCCTACGGCCTGCCGCGCATCAACCAGTCCGGCACTTTACTCGAAGGCATCGCGCTATGGGGCGAGCTCAAGCCGCTGCTGACGCAGGACGCCATCGTCGAACGCGCGCTGGCCTATTGCGACTGGGCGGTCGCCAAGGGCCTGCTGGCGATCCGTTCGCACGTGGATGTGTGCGACCCGCGCCTGCTTGCCACCGAGGCGCTGCTGCACGTGCGCGAGAAGGTCCGGCCTTACCTCGACCTGCAACTGGTGGCCTTTCCGCAAGACGGCGTACTGCGCGCGCCGGGCGCGCTCGACAATCTCAAGCGGGCGCTCGGCATGGGCGTGGACGTGGTGGGCGGCATCCCGCATTTCGAGCGAACCATGACCGATGGCGCCGAGTCCGTGCGCATCCTGTGCGAACTGGCTTGTGAAAGAGGCTTGCGGGTCGACATGCATTGCGATGAGAGCGACGACCCGATGTCGCGCCATATCGAGACGTTGGCCAGCCAGACCGTGCGCCTTGGCTTGCAGGGCAGGGTGACGGGCTCGCACCTGACCTCGATGCACTCGATGGACAACTACTACGTCTCCAAGCTGATTCCGCTGATTCGGGAGTCTGGCGTGGCGGCCATCGCCAACCCGCTGATCAACATCACGCTGCAGGGCCGGCACGATAGCTATCCGAAGCGGCGCGGCATGACCCGTGTGCCGGAGTTGCTGGCCGCCGGCGTGCCGGTGGCGTTCGGCCATGACTGCGTGATGGACCCGTGGTACAGCCTGGGCTCGGGTGACATGCTGGAGGTGGCGCATATGGGGCTGCACGTGGCGCAGATGACCGGGCAGGACGCCATGCGCGCGTGCTTTGCTGCCGTCACCGAAACGCCGGCGCGCATCCTTGGGCTGGAAGGCTACGGCATCGCACCGGGCTGCCGGGCCGACCTGGTGCTGCTGCAGGCACGCGACGCGGTCGAGGCGATCCGGCTGCGCGCCACCCGTCTGCTGGTGTTGCGCGCCGGCAAGGTGGTGGCGAGCACGCGTCCCGCCACAGCCACCTTGCACCTGGATGGCAGGCCTGGGCACGTCTGTTTTCAGCCTTGATCGCGGCCGCCAAAGAAATTTCAGCGCGGGAGTTGACGGCTGACTCCGCGTTCTGCATAATGTCGTTCTTCGCAGCGCTGCAGCAAAGCGGCAAAACGAAGCCCAGATGGCGAAATTGGTAGACGCACTAGGTTCAGGTCCTAGCGGTGGCAACACTGTGGAGGTTCGAGTCCTCTTCTGGGCACCAAGACTCGATGAAAAAGGCCGTTGCTTATGCAGCGGCCTTTTTCTTTTGCGCCGCGCTTTCATGCGGTTCCTACCCGCACGGCATAGGGTCCCTTTGGGTGGCACATTCCAGGGTACCGCCTCCCATGGCGGCCTATTTCCCGCACTCCACGCACGCTACTTGGTTTCGCCCCCATCCGCGATGGGGGACGGCGGCCGGCAGCAGAATATCGCCGGCCTGCGGGGCTTCGATCCCGAGCGGGCGTACGTCGATGCCAGCACGCCGGACCGTCTTATGCCTCGTCGTCCTTGCGTGCCGGCGGCATCGGCCGGAAGGGGAATAGCTGCTGGCGCACGAAGCCGTCCGGCATGTAGTCGCCGACTACGCCGTATTTTTCGGGGAAACGCTTGCCGGATTTCACCGCGGTGCCAAACAGGTAGTCGAGAAAGGCATAGTGCGCTGAGTAATTCTTGTCGATCGCCTCGTCGTCCGATGCATGGTGCCAGTGATGGAAATCCGGCGTGACCACGAGGTAGCGCAGCGGGCCCCACGGCAGGTGGACATTGGCGTGGTTGAACACCGCCTGGAAGCCAACGATGATGATGTACGCATCGATGACGCCCTTGTTGAAGCCCAGCACGTAGAGCGGCGCCAGCACCAGCACGCGCGTGAACACCAGTTCCAGCATGTGTTGGCGCGAGCCTGCGAGCCAGTCCATGGTCTTGGTGCTGTGGTGCACAGCGTGGAATTTCCACAGGAACGGTACCTCGTGATACGCGCGGTGGGTCCAGTACTGTGCCAGGTCGGCCGCCAGAATGCACAGCAGCAGCTGCAGCACGAAGGGAATGCCACCCACGAACGCGTGCACGCTGTCGCGCACCAGCCAGCCGAACAAGCGGAAGATCAGGAAATTGACCGTCAACAGGATCAGGCCAACGATGAAGTGGTTGACCGCGAAGTGCACCAGGTCGGTCTGCCATTCGCGCCGGAATACGGCCTGCCCGCGATAGAGCGGGAACATCTTTTCGATCACCACGAAGATCAGCGTCGAGCCGAGCAGGTCGAGGATGAACCAGTCCAGGCCGATGTACGGCGTGTGGTCCGGGAAGTCGCCCACGGCTACGCGTGATCCGCCCAACGCCACCGCAAGTGCTACCAGTGCGAATGCCGCGGCGTTCAGGCTGCGCTTGCGGCCCAGCACCAGGTTAGTTAGCGACATGCCGCCGGACACCAGCAGCGCGGCAAACAGCACGTGACGCAACACGTCGACCGAATACTTGTGGCGTAGCTCGGGCGTGGTCAGGTATTGCGGGAAATGGAAGGCAATTACGCCCAGCAGGCTCAGCCCGCCCAGGGCCAGCGCAAGGATGGCGGTGATCATGCCGCGCCCGGCTTCGAGCTCGCCGCTGCTGCCCAGCAGCTCGCGGGTATCGCGCAGGACGTTGTGCACCGGGGCGATCGGCAACTTGCCGACGGCGCCATTCTGTTTCATTTTTGAAGCATCGGGCTCGCCAGGATTGCCAGGCCTGTCAATGGGGTCGTTGGTCATCAGGATCTTCCGCTGTTCCGTTGTTTCGCTTCTTCTTGTACTGCTACGGCTGGCTCGCCGGGATTTCGTCCTGCGTCCCGGCGGCCAGCCGCGATCCTAGCGGAGCGCCTCTGGTTTGCATAGCAATGTGGCAGCGGCCGGCACGCTCCGGCCGCTCGCCAGGCCGCCTTGTACGGCGCCCCACGCAAGGCGCGCCTAGCCCCTAACGCTTGTGCTTTGTTTGATCTATGCTCAAGCAGAGTCGACATGGTTCATTTCAGCCAGGGGTTGCAGTCATGGCCAGGAGTGTGTCATCTGCGTGCGCGACGCAGGGTGGTGCAGGCACCGCTGGGACCGGGCTTTGCACATACGCCGCCCATCCCCATCCTTGCCGGCTTTGTTGCTGCTCGATCCTTGCTCTGTTGGTGGCCTCACTGGCGCAGGCCGAAGAGCGTCCCTCCGCCAGCAACACCGGCCTCGGCTGGGACCAGCTCGAACCCGATTCAGTTGCACAGCTTGCAAGTGAATCCCCGTCGCCGGCGGCGCCAGCTGGCGGTGGCGCAGTGCAGGCACCGCTGGTCGCGTCGATTGGCAAGTGGTCCTCCTGGGGCAGCAGTACTTCAACTGCATCGGCTCCACCCAGTGCGGATGACGATGCCCCCGGGCTTTCGGCGGCTTTGCGTGATCCGGTTTATGCCGAACCCGCCGGCCGACCGCGACACGCCGAGTTCTTCCTGCGGCTTGACGATGCCACTTCGGCCACCGGGGTCGTTGGCGGCCGGATGCAAAGCATGGCGCTCGCGCTGGATACCGTATTGCCGCGTAGCGGCGGCCTGACGATACAGCCGCGCCTGCAACTCGCCTATCAGCCTGGCCTCGATAAGAACGCAACCGGTTTTCTCTCCGGGCAGCCTGCGGACGCAAGCGCCGCGGAGGTGGTGGTGCGGGTCTATCGGACGCAGCCAACCCGGCTGACCGGCGTCGGCGGCGTGTACCCCTTTGTCGAGGCGGATCTTTGGCAGGACCGCAAGCAGGTGATTAATATCAATGGCACCCGCATCGATCCCGACATGCTGCGTGGGCTACTCTCCGTCAACCTTGGCGCGCACGGCAGCACGAACGGGGGCGTCAAGCTATGGGTCAAGCTGAAAGCCGGGCGCAATCCCGGAGGCACGCTGGGCGCGCGCTATCGCTGGTAGCCAAGATGGGCAGGCAAAAATGGGCTTGCATTTTTCTCTGACTGCGCTAGAATGCCGTCTTCGCGTGCGGCTGTAGCTCAGTTGGATAGAGTACTTGGCTACGAACCAAGGGGTCGTGGGTTCGAATCCTGCCAGCCGCACCACTTATTCTAAGCAGTAAAAGAAGCACAAAAAATGGCCTGAAGCGTTAAGCGCTCCAGGCCATTTTTTCGTTCGTGCCGTTGGGGTGGGTGCCGGGCTGCCGTATAGCAGGCTGGCGGCGCGATGTGGTCGGCCCTGGTTGCCAGGCTTGCGCGCCAGGCATCGAGTATTGCTTCCATTTCCGGGTTACGCCGAAAGTGCGCTACAAAAGGTGATCGAAGAGGCGCTCACAATATTTGCCGAAAAGGCCTTGTCAGGCTGGCCCGGACCCTTTAGTATTCGCCCCCTCGCAACACGGCAACGCTGCTGCAAAGCAGGCGGGGCAAGGGTTGTGGGGTTAGCGGCAAGGGTAGGCAGAGCAGAAATAGCAAAGCTTCCCGAAGCAGCAAAAGATTAAAAGTGTTTGACGAAACGTAGAAAGTTCTTTATAGTCTCGTTTCTGTGCTGCAGCAAACGCAGCGACGCGGTAAGCAAAGCGAACCGCGGTGAGTTCTTTAACAAACAAACAACCGATAAGTGTGGGCGCTTGATAGCGGATGCGGAAGACTTCGGTCTTTTAGCTTACAAGTTATAAAGTGCTCGCACAGTAAAACATGTTGGTTATGTCCGGGGTACAAATCGCGGACGTAACCAGTCAGTTTTCTGAGAGTGAGCGACCGCTCGAAAGAGCGAGATCCGCAAGGATCACACAGGTATTAAACTGAAGAGTTTGATCCTGGCTCAGATTGAACGCTGGCGGCATGCCTTACACATGCAAGTCGAACGGCAGCACGGGAGCAATCCTGGTGGCGAGTGGCGAACGGGTGAGTAATACATCGGAACGTGCCCTGTCGTGGGGGATAACTAGTCGAAAGATTAGCTA
>NZ_LZZU01000096.1:0-113405 GCF_014170355.1 Cupriavidus sp. UME77 | reverse complement strand
GCTATGTACGGAAGAGATAACCGCTGAAAGCATCTAAGCGGGAAACTCGCCTGAAGATGAGGATTCCCTGGAGCCTTGAGCTCCTTGAAGGGTCGTTCGAGACCAGGACGTTGATAGGCTGGGTGTGGAAGCGCAGTAATGCGTTAAGCTAACCAGTACTAATTGCCCGTAAGGCTTGATCCTATAACCAGTGTGTTTCTACCTGGTGTGAGTGTCGCGTGCCGCTGCAGCAGCAACAAGCAGCTTGGCCGATACGCACAACCCCTACTACATCCCTATTTGCTGCGTTGAGCACACCTCAACGCGGCCACCGTTTATGCCTGGTGACCATAGCGAGTTGGAACCACCCCTTCCCATCCCGAACAGGACCGTGAAACGACTCCACGCCGATGATAGTGCGGATACCCGTGTGAAAGTAGGTAATCGCCAGGCTCTCCCTTGAAACCCCCCAGTACGAAAGTACTGGGGGGTTTTGCTTTTGCACGATCGAAAGTGCGATCGAAATAGCGACGGAAATAACGCTGTCGCTACACCAGGAATCCCCGCGTCAGGGTACCCGAGCCTTCCTTCGCCCATATCCTTCTGTTACCGTTTGTCTCAAGCTCCGGCTTGGTCCGGCGTGACGCGGTTCGATGCATTGACGCAGTTCGAAAGATTGAAATAAGTCCGGGCCGGTGCGCGCCAACAGGCGTGACCAGGCGGTGGCATCCAGGTTTGGGGGATGAATGGCGGCCAGATTTTGCCTGTTGGCACTGACCAGCGTGGTGGGTGCGCTTGTTTTGACGGGTTGCAGCACACTCGGAACGACGTCCCCGCCGCGGGGACCGATCCCGCTGTCAGGGCCTGGCGCCATGGCTGCGCTCTCGTCGAACGACTGCGGCAACTTTGCCGCGCAGATTGAGCAACTCAGGCTAGCCGAACCGGCGCAGACGCCGGTTTCCGCCGAGAGCGCGACAGCGGGCCTGATCGCAACGAGCCAGGACCCAGCCGAAGCCGATCATGCCGAATCCAGCGAGCCGGAAGAGCACCCTACGCTGAAGCGCCTGCCCTTGTTCTCCGCGACACCAAGCGGGCTTAGCAAGCCGGCAGGCTGGCAGCCCTGGACCGTCAATCGCAACAAAATTCCCACGCGCTATACCCTGACAGAAGTCGACCAACGCATGGTGTTGCATGCCGAAGCCGACAGTTCGGCATCCGGCCTGTACGTACCACTGGTCGGGCGCGAGCCGGGCATGCTGAACTGGACATGGAAGACGCGCGACGTCATCCGTAGCGCCGACAACTCACTGGCCCCGCGCGAGGACTCGCCGCTGCGCATCTTCGTCGCCTTCGATGGCGACAAAGGCAGCCTCTCGTTGAAGGATCAGCTGATGTATGAAATGGCGCGGCTGACAACGGGACGGGAGATGCCTTATGCCACGCTGATGTACATCTGGGGCGGGCGCAAGCCTGAAGGATCCGTGGTGTCGAATCCGCACACTGAGCGTGTGCGGATGATCGTGGTCGACTCTGGTACCCGGCATACCGGCGAATGGCGTTGCCACCGGCGCGACCTGCGCGCCGACTATCGCAAGGCCTTCGGGGCCGATCCGGGCAAGGTGGTGGCGATCGGCCTCATGACCGATACCGACAACACCAGGAGCCGCGCCGAAAGCTGGTACGGCGACATCGCGCTGGATTGACGCGCGCTCAGGCCGGCGCGAGCCACTTCTCCGCCAGCTTCACGAAGAAGGTCGAGCCGACCGGCAGGATCTCGTCGTTGAAGTCGTAGCTGGGGTTGTGCAGCATGCAGGGACCCAGGCCGTGGCCGGCTTCGCGGTGCACGCCTTCGCCATTGCCGATGAACAGGTAGCAACCGGGCTTTTCCAGCAACATGAAGGAGAAGTCTTCGGCGCCCATGGTCGGCTCGATCTTGCCGTCGACATTGCCCGCGCCCACCAGCTCGCTCGCCACTTCGACGGCGAACGCGGTTTCCGCTGCGCTGTTGACGGTGGGCGGATAGTTGCGGTGAAACTCGAATTCCACGGTGCAATCGAACGCGCTCGCAACCGCCTTGGAGACTTCTTCCATGCGGCGCTCAATCAGGTCCAGCACCGGCAGCGTGAAAGTGCGCACCGTGCCACCGATCCAGGCCTGGTCCGGCACGATATTGGTGGCATCGCCACCATGGAACTGCGTGACGGAGATTACGGCGGCATCGATCGGGCGCTTGTTGCGGGTAATGATGCCCTGCAGCGCGGACACGATCTGCGCACCGGTGAAAACCGGGTCGTTGCCGTTGTGTGGCAACGCAGCATGCGCGCCCTTGCCGCGCACGACGATGCGGAATTCATTGCTCGACGCCATCAGCGGGCCGGCGGTGGTGCCGAAGCTGCCGGCCGGCATGCCAGGCCAGTTGTGCATGCCGAACACGGCATCGCACGGGAAGCGCTCGAACAGGCCATCCTTGATCATCTCGCGCGCGCCGCCTCCGCCTTCTTCGGCCGGCTGGAAGATCAGGTTGATGGTGCCATCGAAATTCCGGTGCTCGGCCAGATAGCGTGCCGCACCCAGCAGCATTGCGGTGTGGCCGTCATGGCCGCAGGCATGCATGCGGCCGTCGTGCTGAGAGCGGTGGCCGAAGGTGTTGGCTTCCTGCAGCGGCAGGGCATCCATGTCCGCACGAAGGCCGATGCTGCGCTTGCTGCTGCCGTTGCGAATCACGCCGACCAGGCCAGTGGTGCCAAGGCCGCGATGGACCTCGATGCCCCAGGCAGCGAGGTTCTGCGCCACCACGTCGGAGGTCCGTTCCTCCTTGAAGCAAAGCTCCGGATGGGCATGGATGTCGCGTCGGATGCTGCGGATTTCAGGCTGCGCCTGAAGAATTTCGGGGATGAGTGTCATGATGCCAGTTGAGGGCGATGGATACCCCGATCATACGACGCCTTAGTCCAAAGCGCCAAAACAGGCGCCCGGCAGGACACTTCCGCCACTTTCACCAGCGCTTGCGCAGCGCATCATCGCCAACCAGCGCGGGGGTTTCCCCGCATTGCCCCGTATGGTGCAGTGCTGGAACAGTTCATGCTTGATGTGCTTGCCTGGCAACGTTGCCGCCTGTCGCGTCCGTAGCCGCACCAAAATGCGGCGCCTGGCGTGATTTGCCTGCGCTGCCCTTAGTAGTCATTTGCTACATTTCTTCCCGGGAGAGTTGCGCGATGTCCCTTCGCACATGCAAGAAGGCATTCGGTGCCATGGTGGTAACCGCGGCCATGAGCTTCGGTTTTGCCAGCCAGGCCCACGCGGTCGATTTCAAGCTGGCCATGAGTTCGCCCCCGACCTCCATGGATCCGCACTTCTACAACCTGTTCTCCAACATCAACGTCTCCGAGCACATGTTCGAGTGCCTGGTGAAGATGGATGCGGACAGCAAGATCATTCCGGGCCTGGCCGAGTCCTGGAAGCTGGTGAACAACCTGACCTGGGAATTCAAGATCCGCAAGGGCGTGAAGTTCCACGACGGCTCGGAGCTCACCACCGACGATATCGTCTGGTCGCTCGAGCGTCCGTCCACCATCCAGAACAGCCCGGGCAAGTTCGACGTCTACACCAAGGCGATCATCAACAAGAAGGTGATCGACAAGTACACCATCCAGCTCACCACCAACACGCCGTACCCGCTGATGCTGAACGACCTGACGTCGATCTTCATCGTGCAGAAGAAGGCCACGCAGGGCCTGACCTCGGACGACTTCGCGCAAGGCAAGGGCATGATCGGCACCGGCCCCTTCAAGTTCGTCAGCTACGCGCGCGACGACCGGGTCGAGCTGGTGAAGAACCCCGACTACTGGGGTCCCAAGCCCGCCTGGGACAAGGTGACGCTGCGCTTCATCCCGAACCCGGCGACCCGCATGGCAGCACTGCTGTCCGGCGACGTGCAGGCGATAGAGAACGTGCCGACGCCGGACCTGCCGCAGGTGCGCAAGGATCCGAAGCTGTCCTTCTTCTCCAAGATCTCGCATCGCGTGATCTACCTGTACACCGATGACAAGAAAGACAAGTCGCCTTTTGTCACTACCAAGGAAGGCGCGCCGATGGACAAGAACCCGCTGAAGGATGCGCGCGTGCGCAATGCCATCAGCATGGCCATCAACCGCCAGGGCATCAAGGACCGCCTGATGGAAGGCCTCGCCGAGCCGACCAACAACCTGGTGCCGCCCACGCTGTTCGGCTACAACCCGAACCTGAAGACGGTCAAGTACGACCCGGAAGGCGCCAAGAAGCTGCTGGCCGAGGCGGGCTATCCGAACGGCTTCGGCATTACGCTGCACACGCCGAACAACCGCTACGTCAACGACGAGAAGATCGCCCAGACCATTGCGCAGAACCTGACCCGCATCGGCATTGCGACCAAGGTAGAGGGGATGCCGATGGCAACCTATTCTTCCAAGGGTATCAAGCACGAATTCTCGTTCGGCTTGCTGGGCTGGGGCGCGCAAACCGGCGAAGTGAGCTCGCCGCTGCGCGCGCTGCTGGCGTGTGAGGATCCGAAGAAGGGCTTTGGCACGACCAACTGGGGCGAGTACTGCAATCCCAAGATGGACGTGGTGCTGGAAAAGGCGCTGGCCACCGTGGATGACGGCGAGCGTTCCAAGCTGCTGCAGGAAGCTACCGCGATTGCCATCAACGATGGCGGTATCATCCCGATCCACCAGCAGGTGACCACCTGGGCTACCCAGAAGGGCATCACATACGTGCCGCGTACCGACGAACGCACGTACGCGCACAATTTCAAGCCGCAGTGAAGCGAAGCCTTGGGCAGTAGCGGTAAGGCCGGGGAGCGCGACCACAACGCCGCGCTCCCCGGGCGCAAGATCATCTGCAGGTAAAAGCGGGAAAGCGTCCGCGGTCTGGGTGGCCGCTTCCCGGCGAATCATCCCCGGACGGTAGCCGGGCCTAGCCACGAGCCGACTGCCGGTGCAGCCAGGCGGCGCCCACAGGCGCCGTGGCCTGTCATCGGCGAAGGAAAGCTTCCGAACATGCTGGTTTTCATTATTCGGCGCCTGATGCAGAGCGTAGTCGTGCTCTTCGTCATGTCGCTATTGGTTTTCCTGGGCGTCTTTGCCATCGGCAACCCGGTCGATATCCTGATCAATCCTCAGGCCGACCAGGAAGACATCAAGCGCACCATCGCGGCGCTCGGACTCGACAAGCCCCTCTGGGAACAATACTGGATCTTCCTGCGCAACGCGCTGCATGGGGACCTCGGCACCTCGTTCGCGCACGGCACGCCCGCGCTCAAGCTGATCTTCGAGCGCATGCCGGCCACCATGGAGCTGGCCGTGTGCGCCATCCTGCTGGCCGTGCTGCTCGGCATCCCGCTCGGGCTGTGGGCGGGCCTGCGTCCTGGCGGCGTGGCCGGCAAGACCATCATGGGCGTCTCCATCCTCGGCTTCTCGCTGCCCACCTTCTGGGTCGGGCTGATGCTGATCATGGTGTTCGCGGTGCAACTGGGCTGGCTGCCGTCCAACGGGCGCGGTGAAACCACCTCGCTGCTAGGCATCCCCGTCAGCTTCCTGACGGTGGACGGCCTGCGCCACCTGCTGCTGCCGGCGGTGACGCTGTCACTGCTCAATATCGCCATGGTGATCCGTCTCACGCGGGCCGGCACGCAGGAAGCGATGCTGATGGACTACGTGAAGTTCGCGCGGGCCAAGGGCCTGTCGAATACGCGCATCGTGGGCGTGCACGTGCTCAAGAACATCATGATCCCCATCGTCACGGTGATTGCCCTGCAGTTCGGCTCGATCATCGCCTTCGCCATCGTGACCGAATCGATCTTCGCCTGGCCCGGCATGGGCAAGCTGATCATCGATTCCATCCAGCTGCTCGACCGGCCGGTCATCGTGGCCTACCTGATGGTGATCGTGACGTTGTTCATCCTGATCAACCTGCTGGTGGACATCATCTACAGCGTGCTCGATCCGCGCGTGCGTATCGCCGACAACAAGGGCTGAGCTCATGACAACCGCAACCGAAACCACCGCGGCCCCGCCGCTAGCCGAGCAGACCCCGCTGCGGCGCTTCGCCAGCCAGTTTTTCTCGAGCAAGATCGCCGTGACCGGCCTGACCTTGCTGATCGTCATCCTGCTGATCGCGCTGCTGGCGCCCTGGCTGTCGCCGCAGAACCCGTATGACCTTGCTACGCTCGACGTGCTCGATGCGCGCATGGCCCCGGGCGAGCAGTCCGGCAGTGGCATGACCTTCCTGCTTGGCTCGGACGAGCAGGGCCGCGACATTCTCTCGGCCGTGATGTACGGCCTGCGCATCAGCATCGGCGTGGGTGTGGTCAGCACCGTGATCGCGCTGCTGCTGGGCGCCACGCTCGGCCTGATCGCCGGTTTCCTCGGCGGGCGCGTCGAGGCCATCATCATGCGCGTGGCCGACCTGCAGCTGTCGTTTCCGCCCATCCTGCTGGCGTTGATCCTGCTGGCGTTCCTGCGGCCCGGCATCGGCAATATCGTGATCGCGCTGGTGGCGGTGCAGTGGGCTTACTACGCCCGCACCACCCGCAGCGCGGCGCTGGTGGAGCGGCGCAAGGAATATATCGAGGCCGCCACCTGCCTGGGCCTGCCGCCGGGGCGGATCATGTTCCGCCACCTGCTGCCCAACTGCCTGCCGCCCCTGATCGTGATCGCGGCGCTGCAGGTGGCGTCCGCCATCACGCTGGAGGCCACGTTGTCCTTCCTCGGCCTGGGCGTGCCCATTACCGAGCCGTCGCTGGGCTCGCTGATCGCCAACGGACAGCAATACATGCTGTCCGGCAAGTACTGGATCAGCTTCTTCCCGGGCATTGCGCTGGTGGTCACCATCGTGGCCATGAACCTGGTCGCCGACCAGCTTCGCGATGTACTCAATCCGCGCCTGCAAACGCAGTAACGCAGCAAGACAGGAGCGAATATGAGCAAACCGACCCTTGTGGTGGAAGGCCTCAAGACCCAGTTTTTCACGCGCGGCGGTGTCGCGCGCGCCGTCGACGATGTCTCGTTCTCGGTTGGCCGCGGCGAGATCATGGGGCTGGTGGGCGAGTCCGGATCGGGCAAGTCGATGACCGGCTACTCGATCATGGGCCTGATCGATCCGCCCGGCAAAGTGGTGGATGGCCGCATCGAGCTGACCAGCCGCGACGGCGTCACGCGCGACCTGCGCAACCTCACGCCGGCGCAGATGCGCGATGTGCGCGGCAACCGCATCGCGATGATCTTCCAGGACCCGATGATGACGCTGAACCCGGTCCTGCGCATCGACACGCAGATGATCGAGGCCGTGCTGGCGCATGAGAAGGTCGACAAGGCGGTGGCGCGCGAGCGCTCCCGCAACGCGCTGGCCCGCGTCGGGATTCCTTCGCCGGACGAGCGCTTGCGCGCCTATCCCCACCAGTTCTCGGGCGGCATGCGCCAGCGCGTGGCGATTGCCATCGCGCTGCTGAACAAGCCCGACCTGATCATCGCCGACGAGCCAACCACCGCGCTGGACGTAACCATCCAGGGCCAGATCCTGTACGAGATGCAGAAGCTGTGCCGCGAGTCCGGCACCGCGCTGATCTGGATCACCCACGACCTGTCCGTGGTGGCCGGCCTGGCCGATACCGTGTGTGTGATGTACGCGGGCAAGATCGTCGAAGCCGGCGATGTGCGCCAGGTGCTGGAGCGGCCCGAGCATCCCTACACGCACGGCCTGATCAGCTCCGCGCCGTCGCGCAATCCGCGTGGCGCGCCGCTGCGGCAGATTCCCGGCATGACGCCATCGTTGCTGAACCTGCCGGCCGGTTGTGCTTTCCGCGAGCGCTGCGCTTACGCCACCGATGTGTGCAAGACCACGCCGCCGCTCGACACCGCGGCAGACGGGCGCCGCCTGCGCTGCTTTCATCCGGTTCTCTCCCAGCAGGAGGCCGCATGAGCGCCGCCGTTGTTGATCCCGCCCTCGCCGCCATGACGACTGATTCCAGCGCGGAACCCACGCCCAACGCGCCTATCCTCGAGTTGCAAGGCGTGTCCAAGCGCTTTGTCAAATCGCTCGACGCCGCAGCCAAGATCGCCAACCTCTTCGGCGCAGGCGCGAAGGAGGAGGTAGTGCATGCGGTCGACCGGGTCGACCTGTCCATTCGCGCGGGCGAGGTGGTGGGCCTCGTCGGCGAGTCCGGCTGTGGCAAGTCCACGCTGGGGCGCATGGCGGTGGGCCTGCATTCTCTGACCGAAGGCTCACGCCTGTGGCGCGGCGTTGACCTGGACCGCCTGCCGCCGGAAAAGAAGCGCGAGAAGCAGCTGGCGATCCAGATGATTTTCCAGGATCCGTATGCATCGCTGAATCCGCGCCTGCGCGTGATGGATATCGTTGGCGAGGCGCCGGTCGTGCACGGCATGGTGCCGGCCAGCGAGCAGAAGCGCTACGTGGAAGACATGCTGGTGCGTGTGGGCATGGACCCCACCGTGCTGCGCCGCTTTCCGCACCAGTTCTCGGGCGGGCAACGCGCGCGCATCGGCATTGCGCGCGCGCTGGCGGTCAAGCCGGAATTCCTGGTGTGCGATGAGTCGGTAGCGGCGCTGGATGTCTCGATCCAGGCGCAGGTGCTGAATCTCTTCATGCGCTTGCGGCAGGACTTGAACCTGACCTACCTGTTCATCAGCCACGACCTGGGCGTGGTCAAGCACATCAGCGACCGGGTGGTGATCATGTACCTGGGGCGGGTGGTGGAGTCGGCGCCGGCGGAAGATGTCTTTGCCAGCCCCAACCATCCCTACACGCAGGCGCTGCTGGCCGAGGCCCCGAAGCTGGAGGTGGGCAAGAAGACCTTCGTGGCGATCAAAGGCGAAATTCCCTCGCCGCTGAACCCGCCACCGGGCTGCCATTTTCATCCGCGCTGCCCGCATGCGATGCCGCGTTGCCGGGAGGAGCAGCCGCTGTTGAAGGAAATCGCGCCGATGCGGTTTTCGGCTTGCCACCTGAACGACATGGCGTAGGTGCTGTCAGCACCGGGCCCACATGGCCC
The DNA here is from genome assembly GCF_014170355.1 of Cupriavidus sp. UME77. NCBI lineage: Bacteria > Pseudomonadati > Pseudomonadota > Betaproteobacteria > Burkholderiales > Burkholderiaceae > Cupriavidus > Cupriavidus sp. UME77. Next base: position 104,380 of record NZ_LZZU01000096.1, on the reverse strand, counting down.
GTCTCACGCGTGCGCGAGACGGGCCATGTGCCCATCAGCGGATGACCTGCCCCCGCGAGTTGATGATGGTCATCTCGACAAATTTCGAGCCAACGTGGCTGTCCGGGCTGAAGTTGATGATGTAGCCGCCGAGGTCGACGTTTCTCATGCTTTCCAGCGCGGTGATCAGCTTTTCGCGGGTGAGGTCCTTGCCGGCGCGGCGCGTGCCTTCGACAAAGGCCTTGGCGGCGATGAAGCCTTCGATGCTGGCGTAGTCGAACTCGTTGGGCTTACCGGCCGCCTGCAGCAGGCGCAGGTACTCGCGCACCACCGGCAGCGTGGCGTTGCCAGGGTGGGGCATGACTTGCGAAATGATCACGCCGCTGCCCTTGGCGCCGACCTCCTTGGCGAGTGCCTGGGTGCCGACGAACGAGACGTTGTAGAACTGGCCATTGAAGCCGCGGCGCAGCGCTTCCTTCACGAAGGCGCCAGCGGTCCGGTACGCGTTGATCATCACCACCGCGTCGGGCTTGGACTTCATGGCGCCCTGCATGGCGTCGCCGATCTCCACCGTATTGCGCACCACGCCCTCGCGCGCGACGATCTGCACGCCGCTGTCGGGCGCGGCCTTGAGGGCGCGTTCGAGCGCATCCAGGCCGGCCTTGCCGTAGGCGTCCTCGTTGTAGACCACGGCAACCCGCTTGAGGCCGGTGACGCGCACCTGGCGCAGGATGGCCGCGGCTTCCTCGTTGAAGCCGGCGCGCACGTGGAAGGCATAGCGGTTGAACGGCTCGCGCAGCGACTGGGCGCCACTGTAGGGGGCGAAGAACGGCACCCTGGCCTGGGTGGCCAGCGGCAGCGAGGCCTCGCCTGTCTCCGTGCCGACGTAGCCGAACAGTGCGAAGGCGTGGTCCTCGTCGATCAGCGCGCGGGTGTTCTTGGCGGCGGATTCCGGCTCGTTGAAGTCGTCCAGCACCTTGAGCTCGATCTTGCGGCCGTAGATGCCGCCGTGCTGGTTGATGTAATCGAAGTAGAGCCGCGCGCCAGAATTGAGCTGCTTGCCTAGCGTGGCGGTAGGCCCGGTGAGGGCAGCCGACTGGCCCAGCAGGATGGTGTCCGCGCTGACGCCGTTCTCGGCGCTGGCATTGGCAACGAATGAGCCGATGGCGCATGCCACCAGCAGGCCGGCAATGCGCCAGCCCCTGACCCCAGAATGCACTTGCATGGTTTCCCCGTGAAAAACGGTGTGTTCTTTACCCGTGAATGCCTTGCCGGTCTGTGCCGGCGCTGCCCTGGCGCCATCCCCTGGCGCAGCGTCGGGCTATCATAATCGAATACAATCAGAGCCTAACAATTTCCCCCGGCGGCGCCCGTCGGGGCGACGCCGGCATACAACACGCGATGCCACCAGGCTAGTCCGGCAACGGCCTTTCCTGCAGGGTGACCAGGTCCCGCCGCGTGTGGTCGCTCAGCCGCCCCAGTGCATGCTGCCCCAAGGCAGTCGCGCCGCCCGTCCCCAATTGCTTGCCAGGAGAGTCCATGGCTTCCCGCATCGTCCGTGCTGCTTGCCCGCACGATTGTCCTGATACCTGTGCGTTGCTCGTCACCGTCGAAGACGGCCGCGCGACCAAGGTGGCGGGAGATCCCGACCATCCCGGCACCCAGGGCGTGCTGTGCACCAAGGTCTCGCGCTACACGGAGCGCACTTACCACCCTGACCGCCTGCTGACGCCGATGAAGCGGGTCGGCCGCAAGGGCGAAGGCAAGTTCGAGCCGATTTCCTGGGACGAGGCGCTGGACACCGTGGCCACCCGCTTGTCTGCCATCGCCGCGCGCGACCCGCAGGCCATCCTGCCGTACAGCTATGCGGGCACCATGGGGCTGGTGCAGGGCGAGAGCATGGCGGCGCGCTTTTTTCACAAGCTGGGCGCCTCGCTGCTTGACCGCACGATCTGCGCCAGCGCCGGTGCCACCGCGCTGCGCTACACGTACGGAGCCAGCATCGGCATGGATATCGAGCATGTGCCCGATGCCAAGCTCATCATCATCTGGGGCGGCAACCCCATCGCCTCCAACCTGCATTTCTGGACGCGGGTGCAACAAGCCAAGCGGCGCGGCGCCACCCTGGTGGCGATCGACCCGTACCGCTCGCTGACCGCCGAGAAATGCCATCGCCACATCGCCTTGATGCCCGGCACCGACGGCGCGCTGGCGCTGGCGATGATGCACGTGCTGATGCGCGACGACCTTCTCGACTTTGAGTACATCGCGAGCCACACGGTGGGCTTCGAGGCGCTGCGCGAACGTGTCCAGGCCTACACCCCGCAGCGCGCGGCCGAGATTTGCGGCGTCAGCGTGGACGACATCGAATGGCTGGCCGGCCTCTACGGGCAACTCGCGGTGCGCGAGCGCCAGCCGGTGGCGATCCGCCTGAACTATGGCATGCAGCGTTCGCACGGCGGTGGCCAGGCGGTGCGCGCGGTGGCATGCCTGCCGTCGCTGGTGGGTGCCTGGCGCCACGCGGCCGGGGGCCTGCAGCTGTCCACGTCGGGCTTCTTCCCGGTGGACAACCTGGCGCTGCAGCGCCCGGACTTGCTGCCGGGCCTGCCGGCGCTGCCCCGCACGGTCAACATGAGCACCATCGGCGACGCGCTGCTGGATGCCGGTGATGGCGCGGGCAACCCGAAGATCGAGGCGCTGGTGGTCTATAACAGCAACCCGGTGGCGGTCGCGCCGCAGTCGACCAAGGTGGCCGAAGGCTTCGCGCGCGAGGACCTGTTTACCGTGGTGCTGGAGCAGTTCCGCACCGATACGGCTGACTACGCCGACATCCTGCTGCCGGCCACCACCCAGCTCGAGCACGTGGATGTGCACAAGGCCTACGGCCATACGTACTTCCTGGCCAACAACCAGGCCATCGCGCCGCTGGGCGAGGCCATGCCCAACACCGAGATCTTCCGCCGCCTGGCCCAGCGCATGGGCTTTGCCGAGCCGTGCTTTGCCGATAGCGACGAAGATATCGCCGCCCAGGCCATCGTGGCCACGGACCCGCGCGCGGCAGGCATCAGTTGGGAGTCGCTCAAGGCACAGGGCTGGCAAAAGCTCAACCTGCCGGCGGCGCCGCTCGCCGAGGGCGGCTTTGCCACGGCGTCCGGCAAGTGCGAGTTCTACTCGGAGATCATGCGCCGCGATGGCCTCGATCCCTTGCCCGACTACGTGCCCCCGTACGAGACCCCCGCGACCGCGCCGGAACTGGCTGCGCGCTATCCGCTGGCGATGATCTCGCCGCCGGCGCGCAATTTCCTCAACAGCTCGTTCGTCAACGTCGACAGCCTGCGCGCCACCGAAGGCGAGCCGCACCTGGACATCCATCCTGATGACGCCGCCCCGCGTGGCATCGCCAGTGGCAGCATGGTGCGCGCCTTCAACGACCGCGGCAGCATGCTGGCGCGTGCCCGCGTGACCGACCGGGCCCGGCGCGGGCTGGTGGTGGGGCTGTCGATCTGGTGGAAGAAGCTGGCGCCGGATGGCAAGAACGCCAACGAGCTCACCAGCCAGCGGCTGACCGACCTGGGCCGTGCGCCGGTGTTCTACGATTGCCTGGTGCAAGTGGAAGCTGCATCGGCTGCGGCCGCCGCCACCGCCTAGCCGCCATGAACCTGCGCCGGGCACGCACGCTTCAAGCCCTGGCTGCACTGGGGCTTGCCGCGCTGCTGTCCGGCTGCGACACGGTCGGCTACTACGCGCAGTCGATCGGCGGCCACCTTGGGGTGATGGCGGATTCCCGGCCATTGCCCGACGCCATTGCCGCGGCGCAGCAAGCCAAGGATACGCGGCTGGCTCAGCGCCTGGCTCTCGCCGGCACCATCCGCGACTTCGCCTCGCATGAGCTGAAGCTGCCTGACAACGGCAGCTACCGGCGCTACGCCAACCTGCACCGGTCGTATGTGGTGTGGAGCGTGTTCGCGACCCCCGAGTTGTCGATGGAACTGCACAAATGGTGCTTCCTGGTGGTGGGCTGCATCAGCTACCGCGGTTATTACGCGCAGGCGGATGCCGACGGCTATGCGCAGAGTCTGCGCAAGGAGGGCCTGGAGCCGTATGTCGCCGGCATCCCGGCGTATTCCACGCTGGGCTATTTCGACGACCCGCTGCTCAACACCTTCGTCTACCAGCCCGAAGGCGAACTGGCACGGCTGATCTTCCACGAACTGGCGCACCAGGTGGTCTATGTGCGCAATGACACCACCTTCAACGAGTCTTTTGCCACGGCGGTGGAAACGGCCGGGGTGGAGCGCTGGCTGGCGCTGGCGGCGTCGCCCGATGCCCGCGCCAGCTACCGCCAGTACGACCTGCGCCGCCAGCAATTTCGCGCGACGCTGCTGGACACGCGCGATCGGCTCGATGCGCTCTATCACTCGCCCCTGTCGGACGATGCCAAGCGCGCGGGCAAGGCGGAAATCTTCGCCGGCCTGCGTGCGCGCTATGCGAAGCTCAAGGAAGAGTGGGGCGGCTACAGCGGCTACGATCGCTGGTTCGAGCGGCCGCTGACCAATGCGCAGCTTGCCGCGGTGGCGACCTACCAGCAATGGGTGCCGGCTTTCACGGTGCTCCTGGCGCAAAACGGTGGCGACTGGACGGCGTTCTATGCCGAGGTCCGGCGCATCGGCGATCTGCCGCGCGCCGAACGCGATGCCCGCCTGCGCCAGCTGGCGCCGCCGGCCAGTGGCGCCGATGCGCTGACCGCCGGCGAGAGCGGGACCGCGGTTGGGGCCGCGATCGGCGCGGCACGCGCCAGCGGCGCGCCCGACACGCCATCCGCGCCCGCGGCGGGTGCCAAGCCTTGATGGACTGACTAGGTGCCCGTTTAGGTGCCCGTTGGGCGCTTCATCCGGCAGACCGACGGCAGATTCAGGTCTCCCCCTGCCGTCGTGCTGTCGAGGCGGAAGCCGTACTGCGTGCCTTCCACGCCAACCTTGACGGTCTTGCCGTCCACCGGCGCGATGGTCGAGACCACCTGCGGCAGCAGCAACTGGTGATCGCTCTTGCGCATCAGCACGTCGCCAACGGGCGAGCGGTACTGCATGCCCTCGAGCGCAAACGCGATGCTGGTCGGGTCGTCGGATCTGGCGCGGCGAATCGCCTCGCTGAGCATTTGCACGGCGATCAGCACGCGCGGGGCGAAGTATTCGCCCGCCGGGGTTTGCCTGACCCGCGCCGCCAGCGCCGCCAGCACTGGATCGTCGCCGTTGGGCAGGTACTCGGCGACCCAGGTCAGGTGCGCGTTCTTTGCCTGCGACACGGCCAGCACGGTGCCGGGCGCGCCGCCGCCACTGTGGTTCAGGTAGTTCAGTTCGTAGCCGGCCTCGCCGCCGGCCTTGATCAGCAGGCTGAGGTCCTGGCCCCAGTTGCCCGTGACCACGGTATCGGCGCCGCTTTCCTTGATCCGGCTCATGTACGGCGCGAAGTCCTTGACTCGCGCCAGCGGGTGCAGCGCCTCGCCGACGAACTGCACGTCGGGCCGCGCTCCCGCGATCATCTGCCGCCCCAGTGCTGCCCAGATGCGGCCCTGGGTGTAATCCTGGTTGAGCAGGTAGACCTTGCGCATGCCCTTTTGCTCGCGCGCGAAATTGGCCAGCGCGCGCATTTTCATCGCCGTGTTCGCTTCGGTGGCGAAGTGCCAGAAGCTGCAGCGCGCGCCCGTCAGGTCGGGGTCGAGCGAGGCGTAGTTCATGATCAGCACGCGCTGACCGGGGTTGCGCTCGTTGTGCCGGTTGACGGCCTCCACCAGCGCCGTGACCACCGGCGAGCCAGATGCGCCGGTGAACACCACGTGCACGCCGGCGTCGATCGCGCTTTGCAGCGCGATGAGGCTTTCCTGCGCAGAGAGCTTGTTGTCGTAGCTCACCAGCGCGTAGTTGCGCCCGAGCACCCCGCCCTGGGCGTTGGCGTCGTCGAGCGCGAACTTCAGGTTGGCCTGGAAGATCTGGCCGACGTTGGCCAGTGGCCCGGACAACTGGTCGATGAACGCCACCTTGATGGGCGCGGCGGCGCCGTCTTGCGTTTTTTCCTGCGCTTTTTCCTGGGCCTGTAGCGGCAGCGCGCCGACCAGCGCGAGCGCGGCAACGGCGACGCTGCGCATGAACACGCCACGCGCCAGCGCGGCGATCTGGGCGGCGGCGCGTGGCGCGTGCCTCAAGTCATGGGACATCGATCCTCTCCTTCTGCTTGTCACCACGTGTCGATGAAACGGCGCGATCCGGCCGCCGGCGTATCGCGCGCGGCCGATGCCGGGAGTGCCGAGGCCAGGCCGCGCAGCAGCCAGTGGCGTGTATCGGCCGGGTCGATGACGGCGTCGATTTCCAGGTGGCTAGCCATATTAAGCGCTCGGCCACGCTGGTAGGCGCCCTCGATCATGCGCGCAAACAAGGCTTCGCGCTCGTCCGGGTCGGCCACCGCTTCGAGTTCCTTGCGAAAGCCCAGCCGGATCGAGCCCTCGATGCCCATCGCGCCGAACTCGCCGCTGGGCCAGGCCGCGGTAAAGAACGGCGCGCTGAAGCTGCCGCCCGCCATGGCTTGCGCGCCCAGGCCATAGCCCTTGCGCAGCACCACGGTGAAGAAGGGCACGCGCAGCGCGCCAGCGGTGACGAACAGGCGCGAGACGTGGCGCACCGTGGCGGTCTTTTCCGCCTCCGGTCCCACCATGAAGCCAGGCGTGTCGCACAGCGAGACGATGGGCAAGCCGTGCGCATCGCACAATTGCATGAAGCGCGCGGCCTTGTCGGCGGCGGCGGCATCGATGGCGCCGCCCAGGTGCCGCGGGTTGTTGGCGATGCAGCCGAAGGCGCGGCCCTCGATGCGGATCAGCGCGGTGATGATGCCCGCGCCAAAGGCGGCGCGCAGCTCCAGCACGGAGTCGTGATCGGCCAGCGCCGCTAGCACGCCGCGCATGTCGTAGCTGCGCAGCCGGTTCTCGGGAATCAGGTGGCGCAGCGCGCGCGCATCGCCGGCCTCCCAGTCGGGCAGGTCTCCCTGGAAATAGGACAGGTAGCGGCGCGCCGTCTCCACTGCCGCTATCTCGTCGTCGACCAGCACGTCGATCACGCCGTTGGGTGCTTGCACGCTCACCGGACCGACCTCCTCCGGAGCGAACACGCCGAGCCCGCCGCCTTCGATCATGGCCGGGCCACCCATGCCGATGGTGGCGTTGCGCGTGGCGATGATCACGTCGGCGCAGCCTAGCAGCGCGGCATTGCCGGCAAAGCAGCGCCCGGAGACGATGCCCACCAGCGGCACCTGGCCGGACAGCCGCGCGAACTGGATGAAGGACGTGCAATCCAGCCCGGCCACCACCGGGGTGTCGGTGTCTCCGGGCCGCCCGCCGCCGCCTTCGGCGAACAGCACCACCGGCACGCGCCACTGGCGCGCCAGCGCCAGCATGCGGTCCAGCTTCTTGTGGCCGTAGAAGCCCTGGGTGCCGGCCAGCACCGTGTAGTCGTACGCCAGCACCATGCAGCGCGCATCCGTGGCCGGGAAGCGTTCGGCATTGACGGTGCCAATGCCGGTGACGATGCCGTCGGCCGGCGTCGCGCGCTCCAGGTCTTCCACGCTGCGGCGCTGGCGTTGCGCGGCGATGGCGAGCGCGCCGTACTCGATGAACGAGCCTGCATCGCACAGCTGGGCGATGTTCTCGCGCGCGGTGCGCCCGCCGCGGGCATGGTGCTTGTCCACCGCTTGCGGGCGGGCCGCGTCCTGCGTGAGCGCATGGCGGGCCAGGGCGTCGCGCAGGTCCGCGCGGATATGGGCCGGATCCACGGCAGCGCCGGCCAGGGCCCCATGATGGCCGCCTTCATCCAGCGACAGCACGATCACCGGCGCGCCCGCGCGCAGCACGTCGCCGGGCGCGGCCAGCACGCGCAGCACTTCACCCGCGCCCGGCGCTTCCAGCGGGTGCTCCATCTTCATGGCTTCGATGATGGCCAGCGATTGGCCGCGCCGCACGCGGTCGCCGGGGCGCACCTGCACCGCCGCCAGCGCGCCGTCCATGGGTGCGCTGAGCAGCTCGGCATCGTCGGGCAGGTCGTCCGGCAGCGTGGATGCGAGCGCTTGCACGCTGCCGGGCGCGGCCACCGCATGCAGCACCGGATGGCCGGGATCGCTGCCCCGCGACTGCGCCGCGAGGGCCGGCAGCGCCGCGTCCAGGTACTGGGTGTGGACTGCGTTGCGCCGCACATCGTCGCGCAGCAGCAGGTCCTGCAGCAGCCTGCGGTTGGTGTCGATGCCCTCGATGCGGAACTCGCACAGCGCCCGATAAGCCTGGGCCAGCGCGCGCGCGTAGTTGCCGCCGGGCTCATGCACGATCAGCTTGGCCAGCAGCGAGTCGAAACGCGGGTTGACCGTCATGCCGGCATGGCCCGCGCCATCGACGCGCACGCCGGGGCCGCTAGGCGGCTCGTAGGCATCGATGCGGCCGCTGGCGGGGCGCAACTGGCCCTGCGCGTCGAGGTGCTCGGCGTTGATGCGCAACTGCACCGCGATGCCGCGCGGCGCGGGCGCTTGCACCAGCCCGAGGTGGCCAAGATCCTGCCCGGCGGCAATGGCCAGCTGCACCTGGACCAGGTCCACGCCGGTCACCATTTCCGTGACGGTGTGCTCCACCTGCAGGCGCGGGTTGGCCTCCATGAACCAGAACTCGCCATCCGCACCATTCGCAGCATCCGCACCCAGCAGGAACTCAAAGGTGCCGATGCCGCGATAGGCGCTGGCGCGCGCCAGCGTGATCGCGGCATCGGCCAGGCGCGCACGCATGCCAGCATCGAGCGAAGGGCTGGGCGCCACTTCAACCAGCTTCTGGTGCCTGCGCTGCAGGCTGCATTCGCGCTCGCCCAGGGCGATCACGCCGCCGGCTGCATCTGCCACCACCTGGATCTCGATATGGCGTGGAGCATGCACGATGCGCTCCACGTAGACGGCGCCGTTGCCGAACGCAGCCGTGGCTTCGGAGACGCAGCGGGCATAAGCCTCGTCGATGTCCGCAGCCGCATGCACCGCGCGCATGCCGCGCCCGCCGCCGCCGGCCAGCGCCTTGATCATCATGCCGGCTGCCTTGCCTGGCGCTTGCAGCGAGGCAAAGAACGCGTGCGTCGCCTCCAGCGTTGTCGGCCCGGTGGAGCCCGGCACCACAGGCACGTCGCACTCGTGCGCCAGCGCGCGCGCGCGCGCCTTGTCGCCGAACAGGCGCAGTACATCGGGTGCGGGACCGACGAAAGCCAGGCCGGCGTCCAGACAGGCCTGGGCAAACTCCGCGTTCTCGGACAGCAGGCCGTAACCCGGGTGGACCACGTCGCAGCCACTGCGGCGCGCGGCGTCCACGACCTGCGCGATATCGAGGTAGGCGCGCGGGCCGGTGCCGGGCAGGGCTACCGCGCCATCGGCCTTGCGCACGTGGAGGGCGTCGCGATCGTCCTCGCTATAAAGGGCCACGCTTTCCAGGCCCATGGCCGCGGCGGCGCGGGCGATGCGGATGGCGATTTCACCGCGATTGGCGATCAGTAGCTTGCGCAACGTCATGAGGCGAAGAAGGTGAATGTGGCGGATTTCATTGGGAGGGGCATCGCGGGATCAGCCAAGCTGCTCGGCCAGCGGCGCCAGGTCCTGCTTGCGCACCTTGCCCGTGGCGGTCAGCGGCAGGGCGTCGACAATATGCACCAGCGGCACCTTGTAGACGGCCATGTTGGCGCGGCACCATTGCACCAGCGCTGCGCTGTCCACCGTGCCGATGGCCTCGGGCTTGAGCATGACAAAGGCCACCGGCAACTGGCCCCGGTCCTCATCCGCGCGGCCCAGCACCGCCGAGCCGAGAATGGCCGGATGCTGGCCCAGCAGCGCCTCGATCTCGGCCGGGAACACGCTCATGCCGTTGACCTTGAGCATCTCCTTGCGCCGGCCCAGGTAGTGCAGGTAGCCGTGCTCGTCGATCAGGCCGATGTCGCCGGTGTGGAACCAGCCGTTGCGTAGCGATTCGCGCGTCGCGTCGGGTTTGTTCCAGTAGCCTTTGAGCAGGGTCGGCGTGCGCACGCACAGCTCGCCCTCGGCGCCCGGCGGCAGCAGCTCGCCGCTGGCGAAGTCGCAGATCTTGAACTCGGTGCCGGGCACGGGCAGGCCGACAAAGATGGGCTGGGCGCGCAGGTCCAGGTCATCGTCCTGCATGCCGTAGGCAAAGGTGTTGCAGGTTTGCGTCTCGGTCATGCCCCAGGCGGTCTCGGCAATGACCGAGCCGGTCAGCGCTTGCCACGCGCGGCGATAGGGCAGGTTGAGCTTCTTGACGAAGGACGATACGCCCACATGGCGCAGCGAGCGCAATGTGTACTGCGCCGCGCGCGGGTGCTCCATCACCTCCACCGCGTTGTCCACCAGCATCGACGCGTTGGTGACTTGGTAGCGCTGCACCGCCGCCATGAAGGTCTCGGGATCCCAGCGCGCCAGCAGCACCAGCGGGATACCGAAGAAGGCGGGGAAGATCAGGCAGAGGTTTTCGCCCGCGATCCAGAACTCGGGGAAGAAGCCCAGCATGACGCTGTCGTCGGCGATGTCGAGCGAGACCGCGCCGAACGCGGCCGCCATGTCCACCATATCGCCCTGGGTGTGGATGCAGCCCTTGGGCAGGCCCGTGGTGCCGCCGGTGTAGTTGAGCGCGGCCACGGCATCGAGCGAGGCCGGTGCGGCAGGGGCTGCGTGCGTGCACGCCGCCATCGCGGACAGCAGGTCGATGGCGTGGCCGTCTGCTTCGCAGTCATGGCGCGGGGCCTGCACCATGGGCGGCAGCGGCAGCGTGGGCTCGGCGGGAATCACATCGGCAAAGCTGGTCGAAAACAGCAGGGCGAGCGGATCCTGCGTGCCCAGCGCGGCGCGCGTTTCGCGCACCAGCGGCACCAGCTGGTCCAGCGCGATCAGCGCGCGCGGCGTGCTGTCGGTGAGCGCGTGCTGCAACTCGGCCCGCTGCGAGAGCGGGCTGATCGGCACGTACACGGCGCCCAGCTTGAGGATGCCGAAGAACACGATGTGGAACTGCGGGCAGTTCGGCATCAGCACCGCCACGCGCTCGCCTGCGCCGATGCCGTGTGCTGCCAGCAGCGCGGCGCAGCGGTCGCTCTGCGCGTCGAGCTCCGCGTAGCTGGTTTCGTGGCCGTAGAAGATCACCGCGGGGCGATCCGGCCGGGTGCGGCCCCAGTGGCGCAGCATGTCCGTGAGCGGCCGGCGCCCCAGCGGATATTGCGGCGTGCGCGGGGTGCGCTCGGGCCATGCGCGCTGCCAGCGCGCATGCATGTCGGCCAGGTAGGTCGTTTCGTCCATTGGCGGTGTCTCCTTGCTGATGGGCCGCCAAGCCGGCTGGGTTGGCGAAATTTACTCTTTGGTATATTTGTTTACCCTTTGGTATGATCGTATTGGCATTGCCGTCATGCGTCAAGCCAGGTGCCGCCCGCGTGAATCCAGGTTTCAGGGGGAATGGTCAACGCCAAAACGGACTGCCGGGCCTTCCAGCCGCGGCGCCATGCGAGAATCGCGTCATGCCGACTGCACAGAAAACCGCTCCCGCCGCCGAGGCCGCTCCGGAGATCGCTCCGGACGCCGTACCTGCCCGCTCGCATATCGCCGAGCGGCAGGAAGCGCGCCGCCGCCAGATCCTCGATGCCGCTGCCCAGCTGTTCTATACCAAGGGCTATCCCGGCATGACGATGAACGACCTGTGCCGCGCGCTGGGCGTGACCAAGCCGGCGGTGTACTACTACTTCACCGACAAGTACGAGATCTTCGACATCTTGTGCCGCGAGTCCGCGCAGACCTGCCTGCCGGTCATCCGCGAGACCGCCGATCCGGCCCTGCCGGTGCGCGAGCGCCTGCATGCCTGCCTGTTGGAAATGGCGCGGCGTTGCATTGCCTGCTACGTGCCCGCCACGCTCAGCTTTCGCGACAACCAGTACCTGCGGCCGGAAACGGTGACGTGGCTGGGCAATATGGCGCGCGCCTTCTACCGCGACCTCTATGCGCTGCTGGAGGAAGGCAAGCGCACGGGCGTGTTCAGCTATGGCGACGCGCGCGTGACCGCCCATGCGATCGGCAGCGTGGTTGGCTTCATGTACACCTGGCACCAGCCCGAGCGCATGGGGGCGCAGGCGCTGGCGCAAGAGCTGGCCACGAGCATGATGAAGATGGTGTTGCCGGTGGACGCCTGACTTCGGCAAGGCTTTTCGTTGCGGCCAGGCGCAAGCCGCTAGGGGAATTCCCCAGTCCGGGTTGAACTGTGCGCTAAACTTCACGTCAGACAGTGAGGAAGGTCCAGAGGACTTCATCTAACGTGTTGTCTTAACCGGGTCGCGCGTTTAGCATCTGTCGAAAATCGAACGACCATTCAGAAAATCAGGAGACGGTGCATGGAAAGACTGTGGCTGAAGCACTACCCGGCCGGCGTGCCTGCCGAGATCGATAGCAGTCAGTTCCGCTCGCTGGCCGAATTGCTCGAGGCGTCCTTCCGCACCTATGCTGATCGCCGTGCCTTTGTGTGCATGGACAAGTCGATCACCTACGGCGAACTCGACCGCATGTCGCGGCAATTCGCGGCGTGGCTGCAGTCGCGCGGGCTCAAGCCGGGCGCGCGCGTGGCCATCATGATGCCCAACGTGCTGCAGTATCCGGTGGTGCTGGCCGCGGTGCTGCGTGCCGGCTTTGTCGTTGTCAACGTCAATCCGCTCTACACCCCGCGCGAACTCGAGCATCAACTCAAGGACAGCGGCGCCGAAGCCATCGTCATCCTCGAGAACTTCGCCACCACGCTGCAGCAAGTGCTGCCCGCCACGCCGGTCAAGCATGTGGTGGTGGCCAGCATGGGCGACCTGCTGGGCGGCCTCAAGGGCGCGATCGTCAATTTCGTGGTGCGCAACGTCAAGAAGATGGTGCCGGCGTGGGAGCTGCCCAACTGCGTGCGCTTCAACGCCGTGCTGGCAGAGGGGCGCGGCATGCAGTTGCAGCCCGCCACCACGGGTCCGGACGACGTTGCCTTCCTGCAATACACCGGTGGCACCACTGGCGTTTCAAAGGGCGCCGTGCTGCTGCACCGGAACATCGTCTCCAACGTGCTGCAGTCCGAAGCCTGGATGCAGCCGGCGCTGGCCAAGGGTGCACCGATCGACCAGGTGATCACCATCACGGCGCTGCCGCTGTACCACATCTTCGCGCTGACGGTCTGCTGCCTGCTGGGCATGCGCAGCGGCGGCCTGAGCGTGCTGATTCCCAATCCGCGCGATATCCCCGGCTTCATCAAGGAGCTGCAGAAGTACAAGTTCAACATGTTCCCGGCGGTCAATACGCTGTACAACGCGCTGATCAACAGCCCGGATATCGACAAGGTCGACTTCTCTGGCTTGCGCGTGGCCAACGGCGGGGGCATGGCGGTGCAGGAAGCGGTGGCCAAGAAGTGGCTGGCCAGGACGGGCTGCCCGATCATCGAGGGCTACGGCTTGTCGGAGACCTCGCCTTCGGCGACCTGCAACCCGACTGATTCCGACGCGTTCTCCGGCACCATCGGCCTGCCGCTGCCGTCGACCGACATCGCCATTCGCGACGACGACGGCGCGGACGTGCCGCTCGGCCAGGCTGGCGAGATCTGCATCCGCGGCCCGCAGGTGATGGCCGGCTACTGGAACCGCCCGGACGAGACCGCCAAGGTCATGACGGCCGACGGCTTCTTCAAGTCTGGCGACATCGGTGTGATGGACGCGCGCGGTTACACCAAGATCGTCGATCGCAAGAAGGACATGATCCTGGTGTCCGGCTTCAACGTGTACCCGAACGAGGTCGAAGGCGTGGCCGCAGAGTGCCCGGGCGTGCTGGAGGTGGCAGCGGTGGGCGTGCCCGACGAGCATTCGGGCGAAGTGGTCAAGCTGTACGTGGTCCGCAAGGATCCCGCGCTGACAGAAGCCGAGCTGATCGCCTTCTGCAAGGAGCGACTGACCGGCTACAAGCGGCCCAAGTTCGTGGAGTTCCGCAGCGAGTTGCCCAAGACCAACGTGGGCAAGATCCTGCGCCGCGAGCTGCGCGACAGCCGCAAGGCGGCCTGAGCGAAGGGCGCTAGCCAGCCACGCACGCCGCAGCAAGAACGGCCTCCCGCAAGGGAGGCCGTTTTTCATTCAGCGGGGCGCGTCAGCATTCCCGCGAGGGCACGAGCAGCGGTTCGGGGGCGCCGTCGGGATAGACCATCCGCACGCAGGCGCCGGGCTCCAGACCAGGCGCGGCAGGGCCATTGACGATGACGTTGCCGCCGCGGCCATCCAGTGGCGCCACCGTGTACTGGAACAGGTCCATGCGCGGCCGCGGCTGCGGGCGTAACAACGTGTTCAGGTCGACGGCAAAGCCAACGCCTGCGCCGCTCCAGCCACCACCGTTCCATGCACCGCCGCCCACGCCCACGCCGGTGCTCACCGCACCGTTGTCCGGCATGTCGACCTGGCCCACCAGCGTTTTCGCGCCGATGCGCCCTAGCTTGATGGTGACGTTGAGCGGTGACACCTCGGGTCCCGGCGGCGTGCTCTGGCAAGCCGCGAGGAGCAGCGTCAGCAGCAAGGCGCAAAGCGTGCCCGGTCCCGAGCGGGCTGCGTTCATACGCTCACCAGCCCGGTCTTGAGCCGGCCCAGCAAGCGGAACAGGGCGCGCCGGTCGGTCTGGGGCAGGCCGCCGAACAATTGCTCGATCCAGTCCTCGTGCGCGCGCGCCATCTTGGAAAACGCGGTGCGCCCGGCAGGCGTGAGCCGGATCAGGTAAGCGCGGCGATCGCTCGGCAAAGCCTCGCGCGAGACCAGGCCTTCTTGCTGGAGCTGGTCCGTGATGCCGGTGACGTTGCCGCCGGTGACCATCATGCGGCGCGATAGCTCGCCCATCTTCAGGCCCTCCGGATGGCGGTCGAGCTGGGACATCAGGTCAAAGCGCGGCAGGGTGCAGGCGAAATCCTGGCGCAGCCGGGAGCGGATGTCGGCTTCGACCAGATTGGTGCAGGTCAGCAGGCGCAGCCACAGGCGCAGGGCGTCGTGGGCGTTATCGTCGGCGCTGGTTTCGAGATCGACCGGCGCTTCTTCGGCGCCGGCCTTGGGCGGGGCCTCGGCGGCAGGTGGGGTAGGCATCGCGGCACGCTGGTTGTTTGATGCCTCAAGTATATGCGCTTGCATGCCGCCACGGGCCGGCGCTCGCCTCAATCCACCTTGGCGCCCGAGTCCTTGACCACCTTGGCCCACTTGGTGAGCTCGGCGCGGATAAAGGCGGCGAACTGCTCCGGCGTGTTGCCGACCGGGTCGGCGCCCTGGGCCAGCATCTTTTCCCGCATGGCCGGCGTGCCCAGCGCGCGCGCGACTTCCTGCTGGACGCGTGCGACGACCTCATGCGGCGTGCCGGCGGGCGCCAGCAAGCCGAACCAGGAACTGGCCTCGAAGCCTGGCAGGCGGGCCGCCTCTGCCACCGTCGGCACGCCCGGCAGCGCCGGCGAGGGTTTGGCGCTGGTGACCGCCAGCGCCTTGAGCTTGCCGCTCTTGATCAGCGCCATCGACGAGGGCAGGTTGTCGAACATGAGCTGCATGGTGCCGCCGGCCAGGTCGGTCAGGGCCGGGCCGCTGCCCTTGTAGGGGAAGTGCACCATGAAGGTATGGGTCTGGGTCTTGAACAGCTCCCCTGCCAGGTGGATCGAGGTACCGTTGCCGCTCGACGCCATATTGAGCTTGCCGGGGTTGGCGCGCACATAGGCGATCAGGTCGGTGACGCTGTTGATGCGGTTTTGCTGCGCGAAGGCGGGGTTGACCACCAGCACATTGGGCACCGAGGCCACCTCAGTGATGGGGGAGAAGTCCTTGACCGGGTCGAACGGCAGCTTGCCGTACAGAGACTGGTTGATGCCATGCGTGCCGACCGTGCCCATCAACAGCGTGTAGCCGTCCGGCGCGGCCTTGGCGACCATGTCGGTGCCGATGTTGCCGCCCGCGCCCGGCCGGTTGTCGACGACTACGTTCCAGCCCTGGAGCTTGGACAGTTCGGCGGCCACTGCGCGCGCCAGGATGTCGGTCGTGCCGCCGGCGGGGAACGGCACCACCAGGCGGATCGGCTTGTTGGGGTAGGGGTCCGCGGCTTGCGCGGGCGCTTGCCAAGCGAGGGGGCCAAGGCAGGCACCGGCGAGGGTGGCAAGCAGCCTGTGTGTCGCGCGGCGGCGGGTGCGGTGCATGGGGTCTCCTTATGGGTGCCTGCGTTTTTTGCCGGACGGCGCGATGGCGTGGTACGCATCGCCGATACATCCGGAAGGCTGCTGCATTGTAGTGTCGGCATAACAATGTGCCGATAAGGTGATGCCCTAGGACCGGAAGGCGAGGCAGCGCCATGAAAAAAGGCACCCGAAGGTGCCTTTGCCGTGCCGCGCGGTGCGCTTAGAACTTGTGGCGGATACCGACGCCGACGCCCAGCATGTTGTCGTTGTTGGAGCCGAGGAAGTAGCCGTTGGCGAAGCTGATTGCCGAGGTGTCGAAATTCAGGCCGGCGTTCTTCGCGTATGCGGCCGTCAGGTAGACGTCGGTACGCTTGGACAGGTTGTAGTCGGCGATGAACGAAACCTGCCACGGGTTCTTGACGTTGACGCCGCCGAGGTTCTTGACGTCGTCATAGTTGTACTGCAGCGTCAGGCCCAGCGGTGCGGTGACCTGGTAGTTGGCACCGATCCAGTAGTAGTTGTCGCGCAGAATGGGCGCGCCGTTCTGTGCCTTGGCCTGGCCCCAGCGATAGCCGCCCATGATCTTGGCCGGGCCGAAGGCATAGCTGCCTGCCACTGCCGCCTTCTTGAACGTGCCGGTGTCGCCGGTCGCGCTCAGGGTCGGGTTGTACTGGTCGTAGGCGATGGTCGCGCCGAACGGACCGGCAGCGTAGGCCACGCCGGCGCCGTAGCCGGTGTCGCGGCGGAACTGGCCCGGGACTTCGCCGTTGCCTGCCACGCCGTTGCCGAAGGACCAGTGCGCGATCGCGGTCACCGGACCGAATACGCCCGTGTACTTGGCGGTGTTGTCGGAGCGGAAGTTCAGGCCGAGCTGGGCGACCACCGGCTCATACTGGGTGGCGTAGCCGCTGGGCGAGAAGTTGGCGAGCAGGTCGAACAGCGTGGTGTACTGGCGACCAAAGGTGAAGCGGCCAGCCTGGGCGCTTTCGATACCCACATACGCTTGACGACCGAACAGGCGGCCGCCTTGCTGCAGCGAGCCGGTGTCGAGGGAGAAGCCGTTTTCGAGCACGAACAGCGCCTTCAAGCCGCCGCCCAGGTCTTCCACGCCGCGCAGGCCCCAACGCGAGCCGGACAGGCCGCCGGAGGACATGCGATAGACGGAATTGCCGCGACCGGTGTTGAGGCCGTTGGCGACCGACGGCGCAACGCCGAGGTGATTGACGTATTCGAGGTTCATATCCGCAACGCCGTACAGCGTCACGCTGGACTGGGCCTGTGCGGCACCCGCGAATGCACCCAACGCAGCCAGCGCGAGAAGCGATTTTTTCATGCTCGATGATCTCCGTGTAAGAATTATTGGTGGCCAGCGGAGAAACCTCCTGAGTCTCCATTTTCCGCTTACCCAACTTCGTCAGAAGCTGCCAACTACTGTAACAAACCGCCTTCGATTCACAATCGGGTTCACTGCCCTTGTCAGCTTTTCACAACTCAGGGTTTTGGAGTATCTGGCCCTTGCCGGTGCGGGCCAGGCGGGAGAAGCCCGGCAAGCCGCCACGGTACAATGCGGGAAATCCCGAGGGCGTATTCGTCGGTCCATCTTCCCCTTCAGCCAGGGAGTGGGACGCGGAACCGCTTCGAGCAACCACCAGCGCATGCATCCATGGATACCTTGATTCGCGAATTCGATGTGGCCTTGCGCGCGATCGCAGGCGTCACGCGCGCCAGCCGCGCCAATCCCGCCGAGGCGCTTGCGCCCGATGCGCAGAGCCTCGACGAGACGCAACGCCGCCACGTGGCCGGGCTCATGCGCATCAACCACGTGGGTGAGGTCTGCGCGCAGGCTCTTTACCAGGCCCAGAAGCTGACCGCGCGCACGCCGCAGGTCCGCGCGCAGATGGATGAGGCCGCGCGCGAGGAAGAAGACCACCTCGGCTGGTGCGCCGAACGCCTGCGCGAGCTCGGATCGCGTCCCAGTCTGCTCAACCCGCTCTGGTACGCAGGCGCGTTTGCCATTGGCTGGGCGGCGGGCCGAGCGGGCGACCGCGTCAGCCTGGGATTTGTCTCCGAGACCGAGTACCAGGTCGAGCAGCACCTGAATGGCCATCTCGAGCAGATCCCCGTTGCCGATGACCGGTCGCGCGCGATCCTGGAGCAGATGCGCGACGACGAGGTGAGGCACGGCGCCGCCGCGCGCGAGGCGGGCGGCATGGCGCTGCCCTCGCCAGTGCGCGCGATGATGCGGGCAGCCTCCAAGGTGATGACCACCGCCGCGTATCGGATCTGAGTGACGGCACCGGAGCGGGAAGCCCCGCCCCGGCGCCTCGCGCACCAGCAAGCCAGGTACCCCCCGCACGCGGGGTAGACGCGAAAACGTTGTATCCTTCCATCGGTCCGGCTCGGCCGTTTTTCCTGTTGCAGGCAGTTCCTTCCTCAGTTGTTCTCAGGTGGTTTCTCTGCTTTCTTCCATAAGATCTTCATTTCATTGGGAATTCACTTTTTCGGTGCGCGAGGTGTGCGCGCTAAGTCATTGTTCTAATTAAAAAAACCCGGATTGTTGCCCCATAACGAGCCTTGACCCGTGAAATCGCTTCCTCTAAAGTGGGAAATAGTGTGAGGAAGTGTGTTTTTGTGTGAAAACGCAGTCTGGCTATGGGATCATCGCCCAACGTCGGATTTAAAGGATTCACGCGCCAGCCGGTGGCAAGCATGCCGGCGCGGACCGGGGAGCTAGCTTGTTTCAGGGCGCATCGGCGCTGTCACTGGATGCCAAGGGCCGGATGTCGATTCCGGCGCGGCACCGTGAAGCGCTACAACAGCAGGCCGAGGGCCGGGTAACGCTGACCAAGCACCCGGACGGCTGCCTGCTGCTGTTTCCGCGCCCTGAATGGGAAAACTTCCGTGGTCGCATTGCGGCTTTGCCGATGGACGCGCACTGGTGGAAGCGCATCTTCCTGGGCAATGCCGCCGATGTCGACATGGACGGCGCGGGCCGGGTGCTGATCGCGCCCGAGCTGCGTAGCGCCGCCTTGCTCGACAAGGAAGTCATGCTGCTCGGTATGGGCAGCCATTTCGAAGTCTGGGATGCCGCAACCTACGCCGCCAAGGAACAGCAGGCGATGGCGCAGGGCATGCCGGAAGCATTAAAGAATTTCTCTTTCTGACGAGGTCATGAGCTCAACCCAAACGCCGGGGACCACCGCCCTGCGCCATCGCACCGTGTTGCTGGACGAGGCTGTCGAAGCCCTGGTCTGGCGGCCCGATGGCGTCTATGTGGACGGCACCTTCGGCAGAGGGGGGCACAGCCGGGCAATTCTGGCCCGGCTAGGCCCGGCCGGGGCACTGGTGGCCTTCGACAAGGATCCGGCAGCAATCGCAGAGGCGGGCACCATCAAGGATGCCCGCTTCTCCATTGAGCACACCAGCTTCGCCGAGATGCCGGCGGCGCTGGCGGGCCATGGAAAGGTCGCCGGGATATTGCTCGACCTGGGCATCAGCTCCCCCCAGATCGACGACGCGGAGCGGGGGTTTTCCTTTCGCTTCGAGGGACCGCTGGACATGCGCATGGACACCACGCGCGGCATGACCGCCGCGCAGTGGCTGGCGCAAGCGGATGAGCAAGACATCGCAAGGGTGATACGGGACTATGGGGAAGAACGGTTTGCTGTACAGATTGCAAAGGCGGTTGTTGCTCGCCGGAGCGAACCCGGCCATGGCGGACCGCTTACCACTACTGCCGAGCTTGCCGCGCTCGTGGCGAAAGCCGTCAAAACACGCGAGAAGGGTCAGGACCCTGCGACCCGCACCTTTCAGGCTCTACGGATTCACGTCAATCAAGAGCTTGCGGACCTCGAAAGCGGCCTGAGCGCCGCTTACGACTTATTGCAGGAAGGCGGGCGGCTGGTGGTCATCAGTTTTCATTCGCTTGAGGACCGCATCGTCAAGCGGTTCATGCAGGCGCACGCCCGTCCGCAGCAGAATGCCGATCCCGCCATGCGCCGCGCGCCCCTGCGCGCGGACCAGCTGCCGCAGCCCACGCTGAAGCTGCTCGGCCGGGTCAAGCCGGGCGCCGAAGAGGTTGCCGCCAACCCGCGTGCCCGCTCCGCGGTGATGCGCGTGGCCGAGAAGCTGCCGTCCCCTTCGTCCCCTTCGTCCGCCTCCACCCAGAAGGCGGGCCGCCCATGAACCGCCTGACTTTCTTCCTGCTGGCCGCCCTGATGCTGTGCGCGCTCTCGCTGGTGAGCGCGCAGCACCAGGCCCGCACCCTGTTCGTCGCCCACGAGCGCGCGCAGGCGGAAGAAAAGCAGCTCGACATCGACTGGTCCCGCTTGCAGTACCAGCAGAGCTCGCTCGGCAAGAGCGCGCGCATCGCGGAAGCGGCCCGGACACAGTTGAAGATGACGCCGGTGCTGCCCGGCAGGACCCAATACCTGGCCGGCGTGGTGCTGGACGCACCGCCCGCCAGCGCGCCCGCCGCTGCAGCACCCGAGGGGAGTAAGCCATGACCATCGCCCGGCCCTCGCAAAACGCCCAGCGCGGCAACCCTTCGCGCCCACGCACCGGCCAGTTCGCCGCTAGTCCCGTGCTTGGCCTGCGCCTGCCGATGTGGCGCTCGAAGCTGGTGGTGTTCATGATGTTCGCCGCCTTCGTCGCCCTGGCTGGGCGCGCGCTCTGGATCCAGGGCCCGGGCAACCAGTTCTACGAGGCCGAAGGCAAGAAGCGCTTCCAGCGCACGCTCGAGCTGCCCGCAACGCGCGGCAAGATCCTTGACCGCAATGGGCTGGTGCTGGCGACCAGCTTGCCCGTGAAGGCCATCTGGGCGGTCCCGGAGGATGTGCCCGACGAGATCGACGCTGACAAGATCCGCCAGTTGAGCAAGCTGCTCGACATGAGCGACAAGGAACTGCGCCGCAAATTCACGGAAGACAAGAGCTTCGTCTACCTGAAGCGCCAGGTGCTGCCGGATGTCGCGGACAAGATCGCCGCGCTCAAGATCGAAGGCATTCACCAGACCCGTGAATACAAGCGCTTCTATCCGGAAGGCGAGGCGATGGCGCACATCGTCGGCTTTACCAATGTCGAAGACCGCGGCCAGGAAGGCGTGGAGCTGGCGCGCGAGGGCGTTCTGGCCGGCAAGTCCGGCGCGCGCCAGGTGATCAAGGACCGCCTTGGCCGCGTGGTGGAGGATGTGGGCATCCTCAAGACGCCGCGCGACGGCGAGGACCAGCAGCTCTCCATCGATGCCAAGATCCAGTACCTGGCCTACAACGAGGTCAAGGCCATCGTCGAGCGCAGCAAGGCCAAGGCGGCCAGCGCCGTGGTGCTCGACGCGCAGACCGGTGAGGTGCTGGCGCTGGCCAACTGGCCGACCTACAACCCCAACGACCGCACCCGCCTGTCGGGCGAGCAGCTGCGCAACCGGGTCCTGACCGACACCTTCGAGCCGGGCTCGATGATGAAGCCGATCACGATCGGCCTGGCGCTGCAGCTCAAGCGCGTCACGCCGTCGACGGTATTTGCCACGACCGGCAAGTTCAACTACGAAGGCGCCACCATCAGCGATACCCACAACTACGGGGCGCTGACCGTGGCCGGCATCATCCAGAAGTCCAGCAACATCGGCACGACCAAGATTTCGATGCTGCTCAAGCCGCAGGAAATGTGGGATATGTATATGAGCGTGGGCCTGGGCCAGGCGCCCAAGATCGGCTTCCCCGGCGCCGTGGCCGGACGGGTGCGCCCGTACAAGAGCTGGCGGCCCATCGAGCAGGCGACCATGTCCTATGGCTACGGCCTGTCGGTGTCGCTGTTCCAGATCGCCCACGCTTACACCATCTTCGCCCATGATGGCGAACTGATCCCGGTCACCATGTTCCGGAACCAGGGCCCGGTCACTGGCGAGCGCGTGCTGTCGCCCGAGGTGGCGCGCCAGGTGCGGGCCATGCTGGAGACGGTGACGGCGCCTGGCGGCACTGCGCCCGAAGCCCAGGTGATGGGCTACCGGGTTGGCGGCAAGACGGGCACGGCGTACAAGCACGTGGGCCGCGGCTACGACCGCAGCAAGTACCGGGCTTCCTTTATCGGCCTGGCGCCGATGTCCAACCCGCGCGTGATCGTGGCCGTGAGCGTGGATGAGCCTACTTCCGGCAGCCACTATGGTGGCGCCGCGGCGGGCCCGGCCTTCTCCGCGATTACCGGCGGCGCGCTGCGCGCGCTCAATGTGCAGCCGGATTCGCCGATCCGGCAGTTGGTCGTGAGCGACAAGGTGCAGGAAAGCGAACCGTGGAGCGCGACGCAATGACCCGGACGCTGCTCCCCCTCGAAGTGGCCGCGCAGGCTGGCGATGCCTTGGCCTGGCTGCGCCAGCACGCCCCCGCCGGCGCCAAGCTGACGGGCGACACGCGCCGGCTGGCTCAGGGCGACGTGTTCGTTGCCTATGTGCTGGGCAATGCGCGCCTGTCGACCGATGGGCGCCCCCATATCGCCCAGGCGATTGCCCGCGGCGCCAGCGCCGTGATCTTTGAGGCCGATGGCTTTGCCTGGCCGCATGGCGAAGGCGTGCCGCATCTTGGCGTGCCGGGCCTGCACCAGCTTGCCGGCCCGATTGCCGCAGGCTGGTATGACAACGCCGCGCGCGATCTTGCCGTGACCGGCATCACCGGCACCAATGGCAAGACGTCGTGCTGCCAGTGGTTGGCGCGCGTGCTGCAGGCCGCGGGCAAGCGCTGCGCCACCATCGGCACGCTTGGCACCGGGTTTCCCGATGCGCTCACGGCGACCGGCTTCACCACGCCCGACGCGGTCCAGTTGCAGGACAGCCTGGCCGCGCTGCATGGCGCCGGCGCGCGCGCGGTCGCCATGGAGGTGTCCTCGCACGGCCTGGAGCAAGGCCGCGTGGCCGGCACGCACTTCGCGGTGGCGGTGCTGACCAACCTGACCCAGGACCATCTCGACTACCACGGCACCATGGCCGAATACGAGGCGGCCAAGGCCCTGCTGTTCCAGTGGCCCGGCCTGCGTGCCGCCGTGATCAACCGCGACGATGCCATGGGTGGTCGCCTGCTGGCCGGCCCCGCGCTCGCCGCGCAGGTGATCGAGTACGGCATCGATGGCGCGGCCGGCCCGACCCGCAAGGCTGGCCAGTGGCTGCGCGCGACCAACGTGCGCGCCACCGCCGCAGGCACGGCCTTCCATGTGGATGGCAGCTTCGGCAGCGCCGATGTCAGCACGCCGATGATCGGCGCCTTCAATGTCAGCAACCTGCTCGCCGTGCTGGGCGCCACGCTGGCCAACGGCATTGCCTGGGACGCTGCCCTTGACGCGCTGCGCACGCTCAAGCCGGTCGATGGCCGCATGGAGTTGTTCGGCGGCAGCCATGGCGGCCAGGACGGGCCGCTGGCAGTGGTCGATTACGCTCACACCCCGGACGCACTAGAAAAGACGCTGGACGCGCTGCGCCCCGTGGCCCAGGCCCGCAAGGGCCGGCTGTGGTGCGTGTTCGGCTGTGGCGGCGACCGCGACCCGATCAAGCGCCCGCTGATGGGCGAAGTGGCCGAGCGGCTTGCCGACGAGGTGGTGCTGACCAGCGACAACCCGCGCAGCGAAGACCCGCAAGACATCCTGAACGCCATTGCCGACGGCATGGCCGACCGCAGCCGCGCGCACCTGATCGAGGACCGCGCAGCCGCCATCCTGTATGCCATCAAGCACGCCACCGTAGCCGATGTGGTGCTGGTGGCCGGCAAGGGGCACGAAGCCACCCAGGAGGTGCAGGGCCGCAAGCGGCCTTTCTCCGACCGCGAGCATGTCCGTCTGACGCTGGGCACGCGTGGGGTGTCAGCATGACGCAATACACCATGACCGATTTGCAGCAAGCCGCCGGCTGGATCGCCGGCGCGCGTCTTTCCGGGCCCGATGGCGCAGGCAGCCGGGCGTTCGCGCGCGTGCTGACTGACAGCCGCACGGTCCAGCCCGGCGACCTGTTCGTCGCGCTCAAGGGCGAGCGCTTCGACGCGCACGACTTCCTGGCCGACGTCGTGGCGAGTGGCGCCGCCGCGGTGCTGGTGGACCGCGAGCCCGACGCCGCGCTTGGCATTCCCGCCATCGTGGTGCCCGATACCCGCCTGGCGCTGGGCCAGCTGGCCGCCGGCTGGCGCCGCCGTTTCAGCTTGCCCGCGGTTGCGGTAACGGGCAGCAACGGCAAGACCACTGTCAAGGAAATGATCGCCGCGATCTTCGCGGCGGCGGTAGGGGAGGGTGCCCGCCTGGCAACGGGCGGCAACCTGAACAACGATATCGGCCTGCCGCTGACCGTGCTGCGGCTGTCCGCCGCGCACCGGCTCGCCGTGCTCGAGCTCGGCATGAACCACCCGGGTGAGACCGTCTACCTGGCCAGCATCGCCCAGCCTACCGTGGCGGTGGTGACCAACGCGCAGCGCGAGCACCAGGAGTTCATGGTGAACGTGGAGGCCGTGGCGCATGAACACGCCGCGGCGATCGCGGCATTGCCCGCAGACGGCGTGGCGGTGTTCCCGCTCGACGCCGAAGGCGGCGGCGCGCATGCCGGCATCTGGCGCCAGGCAGCCGGTGCGCGCCGAGTGCTGTCGTTTGGCCTGGATGCCAGCGCCGATGTCCGCGCCGATGTGGCTCTGGACGACGGCGTGCAAATGATGCAGGTCAGCGCGCCTGGTGCCGCGTTCGAGGTCCGCTTGTCGGTGCTTGGCACCCACAACGTGCGCAACGCGCTGGCGGCGATCGCCTGCGCGCTGGGCGCGGGCGTCGGCATCGCGGCGATCCAGGCAGGGCTGGCCGGGTTTGCCGCGGTCAAGGGCCGGCTGCAGGTCAAGCATGCCACCGGCGGCACGCTGGTGATCGATGACAGCTACAACGCCAATCCCGATTCGGTGCGAGCCGCCATCGACGTGCTGGCCGGGTTTGCCGCGCCGCGTTTGCTGGTGTTGGGCGACATGGGTGAAGTGGGCGACCAGGGGCCGGCCTTTCACACGGAGATCGGCGCCTACGCGCGTGCGCATGGCATCGAGGCGCTGTGGGCGACCGGCGCGGCCATGGTGCACGCGGTGCAGGCGTTTGGCGCCGCAGCCCGGTATTTCGAACGGGCCGAGGACCTCGCCCAGGCGTTGGCGCAAGACAAGGACGGTACCGTGGCGGCGGCAAGCGCGGTACTGGTGAAGGGATCTCGGTTCATGCGGATGGAACGGATGGTCGATGCGCTGGTCGCAATCACTCCCGCGCATTAATCGTCATCAACAGTTATTTACGCAATCAATCAGATAGCCCGGCGCCGCTGGGTGGTTGTCGAAAGGAATACGGACACACGATGTTATTGGCTCTGGCCCAGTGGCTGCAAAACGACTACAGCTTCCTGCGGGTCTTCAACTACCTGACCTTCCGCGCGGTGATGGCTAACCTCACCGCGCTTTTGATCGGGCTCGGCCTTGGGCCGTGGGTGATCCGCAAGCTGACCGAACTCAAGATCGGCCAGGCGGTGCGCACCATCGGCCCGCAGTCGCACCTGGTCAAGGCCGGCACGCCCACCATGGGCGGCGTGCTGGTGCTGGTGTCGATCGCCATCTCCACGTTGCTGTGGTGCGACTGGGGCAATCGCTTTATCTGGGTCGTGATGCTGGTGACCCTGGGCTACGGCGCGATCGGCTGGGTGGACGACTACCGCAAGGTGGTTTATCGCGATCCGCGCGGCATGTCGAGCCGCGAGAAGTTTTTCTGGCAGACCCTGATCGGCCTGGTGGCCGCGGTCTACCTGGCGTTTTCGGTATCGGAAAGCAGCAATGTGCGGGTGTGGGACTTGTTCCTGGGCTGGGTCGAAGGCGGTTTGTCGCTCGACATGCCTTACAAGTCCAACCTGATCGTGCCCTTCTTCAAGGAAGTGAGCTATCCGCTGGGCGTGGCCGGCTTCATCGTGCTGACTTATCTGGTGATCGTGGGTTCGAGCAATGCGGTGAACCTGACCGATGGCCTGGACGGCCTGGTGATCATGCCGGTGGTGCTGGTTGGCAGCGGGCTGGGCGTGTTTGCCTACGTGATGGGCAGTTCGGTCTACAGCAAGTACCTGCTGTTCCCGCATATCCCCGGGGCCGGCGAGTTGCTGATCTTTTGCTCGGCGCTGGCGGGGGCGGGCCTGGCCTTCCTCTGGTTCAACGCGCACCCGGCCCAGGTCTTCATGGGCGACGTTGGCGCGCTCGCGCTGGGCGGCGCGCTGGGCACGGTGGCGGTGATTGTGCGCCAGGAGATTGTGCTGTTCGTGATGGGCGGCATCTTCGTGGTGGAAACGTTGTCGGTGATGCTGCAGGTGGGCTGGTTCAAGATCACCAAGCGGCGCTACGGCGAGGGCCGGCGGTTGTTCAAGATGGCGCCGCTGCACCACCACTTTGAATTGTCGGGCTGGAAGGAAACGCAGGTGACGGTGCGCTTCTGGATCATCACCATGTTGCTGGTGCTGATCGGGCTGTCGTCGCTCAAGTTGCGCTGAAACCGGCGCGTATCTATTAACGCAGTCACGCAAGAAAGGCGGGAATCGAAGTGTTTGGCGAGTTGCAAAAACCTCATGTGCTGGTGCTGGGCCTCGGCGAATCGGGGCTGGCGATGGCGCGCTGGTGCGGCCTGTATGGTGCACCCGTGCGCGTTGCCGACACGCGCGAGGCTCCCGCCAACCTGGTCTTCCTGCAGGCCGAGCTGCCCTCGGCCGAGTTTCATGGCGGCGCCCTTGCCGAAACGCTGCTGGACGGCATCGAACTGGTGACGATCAGCCCTGGCCTGTCGCCGCTGGAGAGCGATACCGCTGCGCTGCTGGCAGTGGCGCGCGAGCGTGGCATTCCGGTATGGGGCGAAATCGAGCTGTTCGCGCGCGCGCTCGCGCATCTGCGGGCAGAGTCGGGCTACGCGCCGAAGCTGCTGGCCATCACCGGCACCAACGGCAAGACCACCACTACCGCGCTGACCGGCCGCCTGGTGGAGCGCGCCGGCAAGAGCGTCGCGGTGGCGGGAAATATCAGTCCGTCGGCGCTGGACAAGCTGGCCGCCTGCATCGCCTCGGCCACGCTGCCCGAGGTCTGGGTGCTGGAACTGTCGAGCTTCCAGCTGGAGACCACGCATACGCTGGCGCCGCACGCGGCCACGGTGCTCAATATCACTCAGGACCATCTGGACTGGCACGGCAGCATGGAAGCCTATGCCGCCGCCAAGGCTCGGATCTTTGGCCCGGCGCCGGCGCCCGGCGAAGCCGGCTGCCTGCAGATCCTGAACCGCAACGACCGTCTCAGCCTGGATATGGCCCGCCCGGCCAGCGCACCGGTGACCTTCGGCACCGATCTGCCCGAATCGCCGGGCAGCTTCGGCGTCCTCCGCGAGGGCGGCATGCCCTGGCTGGTGGTGGCCGAGCCTGATAGCGAAGCGGAGGGCGAGAACAAGCCGCGCCGCCGCAAGGCCGCGGCCGCCGAGAGCGTGGAAGCCGTGCCGGTGCGCCACAAGCGCCTGATGCCGGCCGACGCGCTGCATATCCGTGGCATGCACAACGCCACCAACGCCATGGCCGCCCTGGCGCTGTGCCGCGCCATCGACCTGCCAATGAACGCGTTGCTGCATGGCCTGCGCG
Source organism: Cupriavidus sp. UME77 (assembly GCF_014170355.1). Lineage (NCBI taxonomy): Bacteria > Pseudomonadati > Pseudomonadota > Betaproteobacteria > Burkholderiales > Burkholderiaceae > Cupriavidus > Cupriavidus sp. UME77. The sequence continues at coordinate 76,538 of NZ_LZZU01000096.1, read as the reverse complement.
AGTACCGCGGCGAGCCGCACCGGGTGGAGTGGGTCGCCACGGTGGATGATGTCGAGTTCTTCGATGACAGCAAGGGCACCAATGTGGGCGCCACCGTCGCCGCGTTGTCCGGCCTGGACAAGCGGGTGGTGCTGATTGCCGGCGGGGAAGGCAAGGGACAGGATTTTTCGCCGCTGGCCGCGCCAGTGGCGCAGTACGCGCGCGCCGTGGTGCTGATCGGCAAGGATGCCGGCGAGCTGCGCCGCGCGCTCCAGGACACCGGGGTCACGCTGGCCGATGCCGCCACGCTGGAGCAGGCGGTCACGCTGGCTGCCGGCGCAGCGCAGGGCGGCGACGCCGTGCTGCTGTCGCCGGCGTGCGCCAGCCTCGACATGTTCCGTAATTATGTGCACCGTGCCGAAGTCTTTCGCGCCGCGGTGGAAGAACTGGCGATGTCCAGGGGGATCGTGCCATGAGCGACGCACAGGTCAAGCGTAGCGGCTTTATCGGGGCCACCATCGGCAACGCCTGGGGCGGCTTGCGCGATGCGGTGTCCGGTGTCAAGCCGACGCGCTCGCGCATGATGGAATACGACCAGCCACTGCTGTGGGTGGCGATCGTGCTGCTCGCGCTTGGCCTGGTGATGGTCTATTCGGCCTCGATCGCGCTGCCTGACTCGCCGCGCTACGCCAACTACCGCGAGAGCCACTTCCTGGCGCGCCACGCGTTCGCGCTGTTCATCGGACTGTCGATGGGACTGCTGGCCTTCCAGATTCCGGTCAAGTTCTGGGATAAGTACGCGCCCAAGCTGTTCGTGATCGCGCTGGTGATGCTGATCGTCGTGCTGGTGCCGTTCGTGGGCAAGGGCGTGAATGGCGCGCGGCGCTGGATTCCGCTGGGCATCATGAACTTCCAGCCGTCCGAGCTCATGAAGCTTGCGGTGGTGCTGTACACCGCCAACTACACCGTGCGCAAGCAGGAGTGGATGCAGAACGTGGGCAAGGGCTTCCTGCCGATGGGCGTGGCCGTGGTGGTGGTCGGCATGCTGCTGCTGCTGGAGCCCGACATGGGCGCCTTCCTGGTGGTGGCCACCGTCGCCATGGGCATCCTCTTCCTCGGCGGCATCAACGGCAAGCTGTTCGCCGGCCTGGTTGGCGTGGCAGTGGGCGCCTTCGCGCTGCTGATCACGGCGTCGCCCTGGCGGCGCGAGCGGATCTTCGCCTATCTCAACCCGTGGGAAGAAGCCAACGCGCTGGGCAAGGCTTACCAGCTCACCCATTCGCTGATCGCCTTCGGCCGCGGCGAGTGGACCGGGGTGGGGCTGGGCGGCAGCATCGAGAAACTGCACTACCTGCCCGAGGCCCATACCGACTTCATCCTCGCCGTGATTGGCGAGGAATTCGGCTTTGTGGGCGTGCTGGTCGTGATCGTGCTGTTCTACTGGATGGTGCGCCGTGCCTTCGAGATCGGCCGCACCGCGCTGCAGCTCGACCGTACCTTTGCCGGCCTGGTGGCCAAGGGCATCGGCATCTGGGTTGGCTGGCAGACCTTTATCAATATGGGTGTGAACCTGGGCCTGCTGCCGACCAAGGGGCTGACCTTGCCGCTGGTGAGCTACGGCGGCTCGGGCATTTTGATGAACTGCGTGGCGCTGGCGATCCTGCTGCGCATCGACTACGAGAATCGGGTGATGATGCGCGGAGGGAAGGTATGACGGCACCGCGCACCTTGCTCGTGATGGCTGGCGGCACCGGGGGGCATGTCTTCCCCGGGCTGGCGGTCGCGCGCGCGCTACGTGAGCAGGGCTGGCGAGTGGTATGGCTGGGCAACCGCACCGGCATGGAAGCCACGCTGGTGCCCAAGTACGACATCCCGATGGAGTTCATCCAGTTTGGCGGCCTGCGCGGCAAGGGTCCGCTGACCAAGCTGATGCTGCCGCTGAACCTGTTGCGCGCCTTCTGGCAAAGCCTGCAGGCTTTGCGCCGGGTGCGTCCCAACGTGGTGCTGGGCATGGGAGGCTATATTACGTTCCCCGCCGGCATGATGGCTTCGCTGCTGGGGCGGCCGCTGGTGCTGCACGAGCAGAACTCGATTGCCGGGCTGGCCAACAAGGTACTGGCCAAGGTCGCGGACCGGGTGCTGTGCGCCTTCCCGAATGCGTTGCCTGACAGCGAGTGGACCGGCAACCCGGTGCGCGACGAAGTGGCGCACATGCCGGCGCCCGAAGCGCGCTACGACGGCCGCACCGGCCCGTTGCGGCTGCTGGTGGTGGGCGGCAGCCTGGGCGCGGCGGCGCTCAACGAGGTCGTGCCCAAGGCGCTGGCGCTGCTGCCGCAAGGCGAGCGCCCGCTCGTCAAGCACCAGGCCGGCGCGAAGCAGATCGACACGCTGCGCGCCAACTACCAGGCCGCCGGCGTGGCGGCGGAAGCCTTGCCCTTTATCGACGACATGGCGGCGGCATACGCAGAGGCGGATCTGGTGATCTGCCGCGCGGGCGCAATGACCGTGTCGGAGGTGGCGGCGGCAGGCGTGGCGGCACTATTCGTGCCGTTCCCGCATGCGGTCGATGACCACCAGACCACCAATGCGGAATTCCTTTCGACCCAGGATGCCGCCTTGCTGGTCCAACAGAACGAACTGACCGCGAGCGGGCTGGCGCAGACGCTGGCCTCGCTGTCGCGGCCCCGACTCAGAGAGATGGCGCATCAGGCGCGCGGTCTTGCCAAGCCCGAAGCGACCCGGCGCGTGGCGGAGATCTGCAGCCAGATGGCCAGGGATTGAACCAACGGATTCATGAAGCACATCGTCAAGAACATCCATTTCGTAGGCATCGGCGGCGCCGGCATGAGCGGCATCGCCGAGGTCCTATTGAACCTGGGCTACAAGGTCTCAGGGTCCGACGTGGGCAGCAATGCCGCCACGCGGCGCCTCGCGTCGCTCGGCGCGACCGTGATGCACGGGCATGATGCCGCCAACGTCAACGGCGCCAACGCCGTTGTGGTGTCCACCGCCGTGACCAACGACAACCCCGAGGTGCTGGCCGCGCGCGCCAAGCGCATCCCGGTGGTGCCGCGCGCGGTGATGCTGGCCGAGCTGATGCGTCTGAAGCAGGGCGTGGCCATCGCCGGCACGCATGGCAAGACCACCACCACCAGCCTGGTGGCGTCGGTGCTGGCCGAAGGCGGACTCGATCCCACCTTCGTGATCGGCGGCCGGCTCAACTCGGCGGGCGCCAACGCGCGCCTGGGCACGGGCGACTTCATCGTGGCCGAGGCCGACGAGTCGGATGCCTCGTTCCTGAACCTGTTCCCGGTGATCGAGGTCATCACCAACATCGACGCCGACCACATGGACACCTACGGGCATGACTTTGCCCGGCTCAAGCAGGCGTTCGTGGAGTTCACCCAGCGCCTGCCGTTCTATGGCATCGCCGTGCTGTGCGTGGACGACCCCAACGTGCGCGAGATCATGCCGTTCGTGTCCAAGCCGATCGTGCGCTACGGCTTTGCCGAAGATGCGCAGGTGCGCGCGGTCAATGCCCGCGCCGTCGACGGCCAGATGCATTTCACCGTGCTGCGCCAGTTGAACGGACACGCCGAGGCGCCGCTGGAGGTGGTGCTGAACCTGCCGGGCATGCACAACATCCAGAACGCGCTGGCGGCGATTGCCATCGCGACCGAGCTGGAAGTGCCGGACGCCGCCATCGTCAAGGCGCTGCGCGAGTTCCACGGGGTGGGACGACGCTTCCAGCGCTATGGCGAAGTGGCCTGCGTCGGCACTAACGAGCAGGGCGAGGCCAAGAGCGCAGGCACCTTCACGCTGGTGGACGACTACGGCCACCATCCGGTCGAGATGGCGGCGACGCTGGCCGCCGCGCGCGGTGCGTTCCCGGGGCGCCGGCTGGTGCTGGCGTTCCAGCCGCACCGCTATACCCGCACGCGTGACTGCTTCGAGGACTTCGTCAAGGTACTGGGCACCGTGGATGCACTGCTGCTGGCGGAGGTCTACGCCGCCGGCGAAGCCCCGATTGTGGCCGCCGATGGCCGCGCGCTGACGCGCGCGCTGCGCGTGGCTGGCAAGGTTGAACCCGTTTTTGTGGAGCAGATCGACGAAATGCCGCAGGCTATCCTGAACGCCGTGCGTCCCGGCGATGTGGTGGTGACGATGGGCGCGGGCACGATCGGTACCGTGCCCGGACAACTGGTTTCGCAGCAAGCCGGGGGGCAGGCATGAGCTTCGTCGCCCATCCCAATATCGATCCCAAGGCGCTGGGCAAGGTTGGCGTGCTGCTCGGCGGCCGCTCGGCCGAACGCGAGATTTCGCTGCTGTCGGGCAACGGCGTGCTGGCAGCGCTGCGCTCGCGCGGCGTCGATGCCCATGCCTTCGATCCCGGCCTGCAGTCGGTGGCCGAACTGGCCACGGCTGGCTTTGACCGCGTCTTTATTGCCCTGCATGGCCGCTACGGTGAAGACGGCACCATCCAGGGCCTGCTCGAGCAACTCGGCGTGCCCTATACCGGCAGCGGCGTGCTGGCCTCGGCGCTGGCCATGGACAAGCAGGCCACCAAGCGCTTGTGGACCACGCACGGCCTGCCCACGCCGCGCTTCGCCATGCTGCACGCCGATACCGATTTCGATGCCGTGGTGGCCGACCTGGGCCTGCCCCTGATCGTAAAGCCGGCGCGCGAGGGCTCGTCCATCGGCCTGACCAAGGTGACCGAGGCCGGCCAGATGCGTGCCGCCTTCGAGAAGGCCGCGGCGCTGGACAACGACGTGATCGCCGAAACCTTTATCGACGGCGCGGAGCTGACCTGCCCGATCGTGGGGGAGGGCGCCACCGCCGAAGCGCTGCCGGTGATCCGCATCGTCGCGCCCGGCGCGAACTACGACTATCAGAACAAGTACTTTACTGACGATACCCAGTATCTGTGCCCGTCGGGCCTGCCCGCCGACGTGGAAGCCGAAGTCCGGCGCCTGGCGGTGCAATCCTTCCGCGTGCTGGGTTGCCGCGGCTGGGCGCGCGCCGACGTGATGCTCGGTGCCGACAACAAGCCTTACCTGCTCGAGATGAATACCTCGCCCGGCATGACCGGCCATTCGCTGGTGCCGATGGCGGCGCGCGCGGTGGGCATCAGCTACGAGGACTTCGTCATGCAGGTGATTGCCGCGGCCACGCTGGACCTGCATCCCAGCGCGGCCTGGAAGCCCGATTGAGCATAGACCGAGCCAACACTGAACCCTGACTGACCGGAACCGGGACAACCCAACGCCATGTGGCATAACACTCGCCTGCTTAACCTGATCGCCTCCACGCTCTATGCGCTGGTGGCGATGATGGCGTTCGCGGCCGGCATGCTATGGCTGGCGCAGCGGCCGGTGTTTGCCATTACCCACGTCGAGCTGATGTCGATGGAAGGCGGCACCCTGCGCCATGTCAATGCGCCGAGCGTGCGCGCCAACGCGCTGGGCAAGCTGTCGGGGAGCTTTTTCACGCTCGACCTGAACGAGGCGCGCCAGATCTTCGAGTCGGTGCCCTGGGTGCGCCGTGCCAGCGTACGGCGCGAATGGCCCAACGGGCTGGCGGTCGAGGTCGAGGAGCACGAAGCCCTCGGTACGTGGGGCAATGCCGACAGTGGCCGCCTGATCAACACTTATGGTGAAGTTTTCGTCGCCAATCCGGCCGAAGCCGAGGAAGATGCCCAGTTGCTCGCACTCGATGGCCCGCCGGACAGCGAGGGCGACGTGGTGGACAAGCTCGAAGTCATGCGCGAGTGGTTCAAGCCGCTGAAGGTGGAGCCGCTGGCGGTCACGCTGTCGTCCCGCTACGCCTGGCGCGCCAAGCTCTCCAACGGCATGGTGGTGGAGCTTGGCCGTGAACAAAACGACGAGGAGCGCGACGCCATGGACCAGCGCGTCAAGCGGTTCGTGGTGGCCTGGCCCCAGGTCACGGAGCAGTGGGGCAAGCAGATCGAGTATGCGGACCTGCGATACCCCAACGGGTTCGCGATTCGCGCGGCCAACGTGCGCTTCCTGACCGACGCCCAGGCAGCGGCGGCGGCCAAGGCGAGAGCAACTGGTTCCAGTACGAGCACTAGCACGAGCACCGGCGCGAACACGAACGCCAGCACCAATCCGAACAACAATCCGACGCGACTCAAGAGCAAGAACGCGGAGAAAAACCGATGAGCAAGGAATACAAGGACCTACTGGTCGGTCTCGATATCGGCACTTCCAAAGTGGCCGCGGTGGTGGCCGAGTTGCGCCCCGACGGCAGCTACGAAGTGATCGGGATGGGCCAGTCAGAGTCCAAGGGTCTGAAGAAAGGGGTCGTGGTCAATATCGAGGCCACCGTGCAGTCCATCCAGCGCGCGCTGGAGGAGGCTGAGCTGATGGCCGACTGCAAGATCTCCGAGGTGTTTACCGGCATCGCCGGCAGCCATATCCGCAGCTTCAATTCCAGCGGCATGGTGGCGATCAAGGACAAGGAGGTCACCCAGACCGATGTGGCCCGGGTGATCGAGACCGCCAAGGCGGTCAATATCCCGACCGACCAGCAGATCCTGCACATCCTCACGCAGGAATTCATCATCGACGGCCAGGAAGACGTGCGCGAGCCCATCGGCATGAGTGGCATCCGCCTGGAAGTGAAGGTGCATATCGTCACCGGCGCGGTCAGCGCGGCGCAGAACATCGTCAAATGCGTGCGCCGTTGCGGCCTGGAGGTGCACGACCTGATCCTGCAGCCGCTGGCTTCCAGCCTGGCGGTGCTGACCGAGGACGAGAAGGAACTCGGCGTGGTGCTGGTCGATATCGGTGGCGGCACCACCGATATCGCCATCTTCAGCGAAGGCGCGATCCGGCATACGGCCGTGATCCCCATCGCCGGCGACCAGATCACCAACGACATCGCCATGGCGCTGCGCACGCCCACGCCCGATGCCGAGGACGTCAAGATCCAGTACGGCATCGCCAAGCAGGCCATCGCCGACCCGGAAGACATGATCGAGGTCCCGGGCGTTGGCGACCGCGGCACGCGTTCGCTATCGCGCCAGGCGCTGGCCGCCGTGATCGAGCCGCGTATCGAGGAGTTGTACTCGCTGGTGCACCAGGTGGTGCGCGAGTCGGGCTATGAGGAATTGCTGTCGTCGGGGGTCGTGATCACCGGCGGCACCGCGATGATGCCGGGCATGGTGGAGCTGGGCGAGGACATCTTCCTCAAGCCGGTTCGGGTCGGCGTGCCGGAATATCGCGGAAATTTGCACGAAGTAGTAAAGAGTCCGCGCTATTCGACCGTAATGGGACTACTGCTCGAAGGCCGCGTGCAGCGCATGCGCGGGCGCAAGGTGGCGGTGCAGAGCGGCTCGGTCAAGCAGGTGTGGACCCGCATGAAGGAATGGTTCGTCGGCAACTTCTGAACGTTGCGGGCGACTGGATTGCACTGGATTGAATGGCGGGCCTGTCCACCGAATGGCGGGCAGGCCGTTGAACACGCAGTTTTTTGATGGTTTCTTGTTCAGTAACCAAGGGTTGCGGCGGGGAGGCTGCAGCGTTTGGCGGCTGATTCTTCTTGGAGGCAGTGATGGACTTTGACATGATCGAAACGGAATTGCAGGACGGCACCATCATCAAGGTGATCGGCGTGGGCGGCGCGGGCGGTAACGCTGTGCAGCACATGATCAGCCGTGGCGTGCAAGGCGTCGAATTTATCTGCATGAACACCGATGCGCAGGCGCTCAAGCGCTCCAGCGCTTCGCGCGTGTTGCAGCTCGGCAACACCGGCCTGGGGGCCGGCGCCAAGCCGGAGGTCGGCCGCAACTGTGCAGATCAGGCGCGCGAGCAGATCGCCGACTCGCTGCGTGGTGCGCACATGGTCTTCATCACTGCCGGCATGGGCGGTGGCACCGGTACCGGCGCTGCCCCGGTCGTGGCCCAGGTTGCCAAGGAAATGGGCATCCTGACCGTGGGCGTGGTCAGCAAGCCCTTCGAGTTCGAAGGCGCGCGCCGCGCCAAGGTGGCGGAAGCTGGCTCGGGCGAGCTGGAGTCCTGCGTCGATTCGCTGATCGTTGTGCTCAACGAAAAGCTGTTCGAAGTGATGGGCGATGACGCCGAGATGGACAAGTGCTTCCAGTGCGCCGACGACGTGCTGCACAACGCGGTTGCCGGCATTGCCGAGATCATCAATGTCGACGGCCTGGTGAACGTCGACTTCGAAGACGTGAAGACGGTCATGGGCGAGCAGGGCAAGGCCATGATGGGCACGGCCACCGTGTCGGGCGTTGACCGCGCCCGCCTGGCTGCCGAGCAGGCTGTCGCCAGCCCGCTGCTGGAAGGCGTGGACCTGTCGGGCGCACGCGGGGTGCTGGTCAACATCACGGCCAGCCGCTCGCTCAAGCTGTCGGAAACCAAGGAAGTCATGAACACCATCCGCAGCTACGCCGCGGAAGATGCCACCGTGATCTTCGGCACGGTGTACGACGACGCCATGGGCGATGCACTGCGCGTGACCGTGGTGGCGACGGGCCTGGGCCGTTCGGCCAAGAAGCAACAGCCGATGACCCTGCTCAAGACCGGTACCGACAACATGCCGGTGCAGATGATGGGCAACATGACCAGCAACGTGGGCGTAAGCCACAGCAGCGCGCCGGACTACAGCAATCTGGACACGCCGGCGGTATGGCGCAGCTCGCGCGAGTCTGCGTCCGCCCACGTGGCTGCGCTGCAGGAGAAGGGTGTGGATACGTACGACATCCCGGCCTTCCTGCGCAAGCAGGCGGACTGAGTTGGCTCGGCAAGGTGCCGGCAGGGCCGGTTGCCTTCAGGCTGCGACCCCGGACCAGCGAAACACGCAAGCGCTCCCTACGCTCGTGTTCCGCCCGGTGGTTTCGGACTGAGCGGCAACCCGCCAGGCTGCCCTTTCGCTGACGCTCAGGCTGCATCCCGTCGCCGGGACAGGCGTGCCTCCGGCCGCCTCCCCGGACTGGTCTCCCGCCCCTCCCGGCCGGGATGTGTCGTCGTCCGCGCGTCGATCGCAAGATCGGCGCGCGGATTTCTTTCAAGAACAGCGTGGCCCGCAGCATGAAAAGCCGCCTTCAAGTGATGTAAGCGTCGTGCGCCGCGCCGCGCGGCGCGAGCCACCCGATGTTCCCTGCGCAAGAGCCTGGGTACCGCCTTGTCGGAGGATTCCGACGAAGCAACGGGCGGTGAACCGCCTTGGGCAGCCGCGGCGGGCGAACTATGATGCTAAACAGGGTTTTTACCGAGACAGGAAGACACAGCATGATCGCTATTGGAGCGCGTGTGCCGGACGCCACGCTGAATGAGTTCTTTGAGGTTGAAACCGGCGGCTGCGCCCTTGGGCCCAATTCCTTCTCGGCGCTGGAACTCGCGCGTGGCCGCAAGATCGTGGTGTTCGGCCTGCCCGGCGCCTTTACGCCGACCTGCTCCGCCAAGCATGTGCCGGGCTTTGTCGCGCAGGCAGACGCGCTGCGCGCAGTCGGCGTGGACGAGATCTGGTGTGTATCGGTCAACGACGCCTTTGTCATGGGCGCCTGGGGCCGGGAGCAGAAGACCGGCGGCCGTGTGCGCATGATGGCCGACGGCAGCGCCGAATGGACCCGCCGGCTGGGCCTGGAGCAAGACCTGACCGCACGTGGCATGGGCATACGCTCCAAGCGCTATGCCATGGTGCTTGACGATGGCGTGGTGTCCCATCTGTGGCTTGAAGCGCCTGGCGAGTTCAAGGTCAGCAGCGCCGAAGCCGTGCTGGCTGCGTTGCGCGCGTAATACGAGAGTGCGCCGGCACGCGTCACAAAAGTGATGTATTGTGCTTTTATGGTGATTTATTTCTTCTTGCTAACACACCGAAACAAAGTGACGCAGCGCAGCAAACGAAGCAATGGTAAAATCGCTATATTGGAAAGTGTACTTGATAGATTTTAATAATAGCTGAGACTGTCATGTTAAAACAGCGCACCATCAAATCCCTGGTCAAGACCGTTGGCATTGGTTTGCACTCGGGCCGTAAAGTGACGCTGACGCTGCGCCCGGCCCCGGTGGATACCGGCATCGTATTCACCCGCGTCGACCTGCCCGAAGCGGTCGAAATCGTCGCGAGCGCGTCAGCCATTGGCGACACGCGCCTGGCGTCCGTCCTGCAGAAGGACGGCGCGCGCGTTTCGACCGTCGAGCATTTGATGTCCGCCTGCGCGGGCCTTGGCATCGACAACCTGTATGTGGATGTCGACGCCGAAGAAATCCCCATCATGGACGGCAGCGCCGCATCTTTCGTCTTTCTGCTGCAGTCGGCCGAGATCGAGCAGCAATCGGCGCCCAAGCATTTCATCCGCGTGAAGAAGGCCGTGGAAGTGCGTGAAGGCGACAAGCTGGCGCGGCTGGAGCCCTTCTTTGGCTTCAAGCTGGCGTTCACCATCGATTTCCGCCATCCTGCGGTGGACAAGACCGGCCAGACCTTCGCCATTGACTTCGCCGACACCAGCTATGTGCGCGAAATCGCCCGCGCCCGCACCTTCGGCTTTGCCCATGAAGTGGAAGCCCTGCGCGAGATGGGCCTGGCGCGCGGCGGCAGCCTGGACAACGCGATCGTGCTCGACGAGCACCGCATGCTGAATAACGAAGAACTGCGCTACGGCGACGAGTTCGTGCGCCACAAGATCCTGGATGCGATTGGTGACCTGTACGTGGTCGGGCATCCGCTGATCGGCGCGTATATCGCCAACAAGTCCGGGCACGGCCTCAACAACCAGCTGTTGCGCGCGTTGCTGGCCGATCAGGAAGCCTACGAGATGGTGACGTTCGAGCGCGTCGAGGATGCGCCGCCAGCGTTCCTGCCGCAGCTGGCGCCGGCGTTCGCGTAGCGCGGGAAGGGAGTTCAGGGCCGCTGCACGGTCCTATGTGAAAGCCGGCCACTAGGCCGGCTTTTTCACGTTTGGGCGTCGAACCGGCCCGCGCTTCAGGTATCAGCGGCCGCCGACGCTTTCACCTTTCACCGATGGTGGGACAACAGCGTATTCAGTGCATCGCGCAACGGCGACTCGGGCAGTTCCTGGGCCAGCTGGGTCAGGCTGGACAAGCCGGTCGCCGACATCCGCGCGACCTTGGGCTTCACCACCGGCCCGGTGTCCCAATCGCTCTGCCGCCCGACCTCCGGTTGTACCCTCACCCGGATTGCGGTAATCTGCGATCCCCGCTGTTGCAGTCTCGAAAGTAGTGTAGGGACCACTTGCCGGACTCGTGCCGCTGCGGCCCCATGGGCGGCAAGCAACAGCAAAGTTCGCTCCGATTGGCCTTGCCCAATGCCGCGGGCGTCTTGCTTGACGCCGGCTACAGCGATGCCATCCTGCAGTCCGCGTGGCAGGAGCGATAGCACCTCAGCCTCCAGTACCGCCAGTTCCCGTGCCGTCTGCATCAGGGCCGAGACCGGGCCAGCCTTGTCCAGCCAGTCGTTAAGCGGCTTGGCGGCGGGCGTCTGGAGGGCGTAATGGGTAAACATGCGCATGCGCGCATTCTAGCGTGCCGTTCGCGTCAGTGCGGCGGCTTATGCGTCGCGGCTGCCCGGCCTGCGCCGGCCAGGCATGAGAAGGAGTTGCGCCATGCAGATCATCGTGCTTCACCCACGCCTACCGCGTGTTCGCCATTTCACCCTGTCGCGGGGCAAGATCCTTGCCGGCATCGCGTTGCTGTGCCTGGTCGTTGCGCTGGTGTCGTCGGCCCTGACCTGGATCGTGGCGCGCTCGGGCATCGCAGCGCCGGCCAGGGCACCGGGCGACGACGCTTACCTGCGGGCCAACCTCAATGTGCTCGCGACCCGCGTGGGCGAGATCCAGGCCCGGATGGTGCGGCTGGATGCGCTTGGCGAGCGGGTCTCGGGGCTGGCCGGCATCGCGCCCAAGGAATTCAACTTCCGGCAGCCGCCCGGGCGCGGCGGCCTGGCCGCATCCGCGCAGTCGCGCACCTCGAGCCTGCCGGAGCTGCAGCTTGCGCTGGCACGCCTGTCGGACCAGGCCGAGCAGCACGCGGACTATTTCGACGCGGTGGCAAGTACCTTGCTGGACCGCCAGAGCGAGAGCCGCCGTGTCCCGCGCGTGCTGCCGGTGGCTAGCGGCTACGACGCATCCGGCTTTGGCTGGCGCTTCGATCCGTTCACCGGGCGCCGCACTCCGCATGATGGTGTGGATTTTTCGGCACCCACGGGCACCCCGATCGTGGCGGCGGCCGGCGGCGTGGTGGTTGCGGCGGAATGGCATCCAGAATATGGCAACCTGATCGACATCGACCACGGCAACGGCCTCAAGACCCGCTATGCGCACGCGTCCAAGCTGCAGGTGAAGGCCGGCGACCTCGTCAAGCCTGGCCAGCAGATCGCCCTGGTGGGCTCCACCGGGCGCTCCACCGGCGCGCACCTGCATTTCGAGGTGCATGTGGACGGTGTTCCACAAAACCCGAATCGCTTCCTGGCCATCGCCAAGCCTGCGCCGGCCCAGGTTGCCCAGGCGCCGGACCCCACCGATCGCAATCTCATCCGTTGAAGAACCGGGGCGTCGCCCCGATGTCGGAAGGATTGGATGCGCGGGTTGTGTCCGGGCCGTCAAGTGGTGGGGGATGCATGGTGTGGTTTGCACAGCGTTTCACCTGCCGCTTGGTTCCGGTCGTGACCCGCGCGCATGATAAACTCGGCGTTTTGCGCCAATCTTCCTATTTCCTCGCGCGGTCCGCCCTGGGCAGCCGGCCAAGCCGGCGGCTAGGCCGCCCTAGTGCGTACCACGGCGGCGTACCACTCGCGTAGGTGAAAGCAATCGATGATCACGGGCCTTCTCAAGAAAGTCTTCGGCAGCCGTAATGAACGGCTGATCAAACAATATGGCAGGACCGTCGCGCAGATCAATGCGCTGGAACCGAAGTTCGAGGCACTTTCGGATGACGACCTGCGTGGCATGACCGAGATTTTCCGGCAGCGCCACGCCGCCGGGGAGTCGCTCGAGGCGTTGCTGCCCGAGGCCTTCGCGGTGTGCCGCGAGGCCAGCAAGCGGATCATGAAGATGCGCCACTTTGACGTCCAGCTCATCGGCGGCATGGTGCTCAACGACAACAAGATCGCTGAAATGCGCACCGGCGAGGGCAAGACCCTTACCGCGACGCTGCCGGTGTACCTCAATGCCATTACCGGCCGCGGCGTGCACGTTGTCACGGTCAACGACTACCTGGCCCAGCGTGACGCCGAGTGGATGGGGCGCCTGTACAACTTCCTCGGCCTGTCGGTCGGCGTGAACCTGTCGCAGATGCCGCACGACCAGAAGGCCGCTGCCTATGCGTCCGACATCACGTACGGCACCAACAACGAGTTCGGCTTCGACTACCTGCGCGACAACATGGTCTACGACCCTGGCCAGCGCGTGCAACGTCCGCTGAACTACGCCATCGTCGACGAGGTGGACTCGATCCTGATCGACGAAGCGCGCACCCCGCTGATCATCTCGGGCCAGGCGGAGAACCAGACCGACCTGTACCAGCGCATGAACGGCGTGCCCAAGCTGCTGGTGCGCCAGATCGGCGAGGAAAAGGCCGACGGCACCGGCGTCGAGAAACCGGGCGACTACTTCGTCGACGAAAAGGGCCACCAGGTCTACCTGACCGAGGCCGGCCACGAGAAGGCCGAAGAGATCCTGATGCAGCAAGGCCTGATCGGCGAGGGCGAATCGCTCTACGCGCCGCAGAACATCACGCTGATGCATCACCTCTACGCCGCACTGCGCGCGCAGAGCCTGTTCCATCGCGACCAGCATTATGTGGTGCAGAACGACGAAGTCGTCATCGTCGACGAGTTCACCGGCCGCCTGATGACCGGACGGCGCTGGTCCGACGGCTTGCACCAGGCCGTGGAAGCCAAGGAAGGCGTGACGATCCAGCAGGAAAACCAGACGCTGGCGACGATCACCTTCCAGAACTACTTCCGCATGTACGAGAAGCTGTCCGGCATGACCGGCACGGCCGATACGGAAGCCTACGAATTCCAGGAGATCTACGGCCTGGAAGTGGTGGTCATCCCCACCAACCGTGGCGCCCAGCGCAAGGACTTCCAGGACCAGATCTACAAGACCTCGAACGAGCGCTACGACGCCGTGGTGCGCGATATCCGCGACTGCTACGAGCGCGGCCAGCCCGTGCTGGTGGGCACCACCTCGATCGAGACCTCGGAATACCTGTCCGGCCTGCTCGACAAGGCCAAGCTGCCGCACCAGGTGCTCAACGCCAAGCAGCACGAGCGCGAGGCCGAGATCGTGGCGCAGGCGGGCCGCCCCAAGATGATCACCATCGCCACCAACATGGCGGGCCGTGGCACCGACATCGTGCTGGGCGGCAACGTGGAGAAGCAGGCTGGCTTCATCGAAGCCGACGAAAGCCTCTCCGAGGCCGACAAGGCCGCGCGCATCGCCCATCTGGAAGGCGAGTGGCAGTCGCTGCACGAGCAGGTCAAGGCCGCCGGCGGCCTGCATATCGTGGGCACCGAGCGCCATGAGTCGCGCCGTATCGACAACCAGCTGCGCGGCCGTGCCGGCCGCCAGGGCGATCCGGGCTCGTCCCGCTTCTACCTGTCGCTGGACGACCAGTTGCTGCGCATCTTTGCCGGCGACCGCGTGCGCGCCATCATGGAACGCCTGAAGATGCCGGAAGGCGAGCCGATCGAAGCGGGCATCGTCACGCGCTCGATCGAATCCGCCCAGCGCAAGGTGGAAGGCCGCAACTTCGATATCCGCAAGCAGCTGCTGCAGTACGACGACGTGGCCAACGACCAGCGCAAGGAAATCTACAAGCTGCGCAACGAGGTGCTCGAGTCGCAAGACGTTGGCGAGATGGTGAAGAACCTGCGCCAGAGCGTGCTGGTCGAGATGTTCCGCGACCACGTGCCGGCCGACACCATGGAAGAGCAGTGGGACATCAAGGGCCTGGAGACCAAGCTGCGCGAGGAATGGTCCCTGGACGTGCCGCTGGCCGCGACCATCGAGGCCGCCCAGAGCATCGAGGACGAGGTGCTGCTGGACAAGATCATGCACGCGGCCGACGAGCGCTACGATGCCAAGGTCAAGCAGGTTGGCCGCGAATCGTTTGCCGGCTTCGAGCGTTCGGTGATGCTGCAAAGCATCGATACGCACTGGCGTGAGCACCTGGCCGCGCTGGATCACCTGCGCCAGGGCATCCACCTGCGCGGCTATGCGCAGAAGGATCCCAAGCAGGAATACAAGCGCGAGTCCTTCGAGCTGTTCGCCCGCCTGCTGGACGTGATCAAGGTAGAAGTCACCCGGGTGATCTTCAACGTGCAGATCCAGTCGCCGGAAGAGCTCGAGCAGGCCTCGGAGCAGATCGAGGAAGGCCTGTCGCACCTCGCCAACGTGCAGTACAAGCACGAGGAGTTCGACGAGGCCACGCAGGGCGCGGAGAGCGTGGGCAGCAGCGCGCCCGAGCGCGCCGGCGTTGCCTACGCCGCCGCGGCGGAAGCCGCGGGCATGGCCAAGGTGGGGCGCAACGATCCCTGCCCATGCGGCTCCGGCAAGAAGTTCAAGTTGTGCCACGGCAAGCTCAGCTAAGCCGCGCACCGTGAAGTCAGCAAACATGCCCGCGCAAGCGGGCATGTTCGTCAGGGGCGGGGCATTCAGTTGAGAGCGCCGCCGTCTGGCAGCAGCAGAAACAGCAAAACCAGCAACGTCGAACGCATAGAGGAAAGCACATGGCCGTCAACCTGCCCCTGCCGCTGGCAGAAAACCTGAAACCTGTCGCCGGCGTCGAGCTCGGTTGGGCCGAAGCGGGTGTCCGCAAGGCCAACCGCAAGGACGTGCTGGTGGTGCGCGTTGCCCAAGGCAGCACCGTTGCGGGCGTGTTCACCCGCAACCGCTTCTGCGCCGCACCGGTGCAGGTCTGCCGCGAGCACCTGGCCGCCGGCAAGGGCATCCGCGCGATCGTGGTCAACACCGGCAATGCCAATGCCGGCACCGGCGAGCCGGGCCTGGCCAATGCGCGCGCCACCTGTGATGCGTTGGCCGCGCAACTCGGCATTGCTCCGGAGCAAGTGCTGCCGTTCTCGACCGGCGTGATTCTCGAGCCGCTGCCGGTGGACCGCATCACCGCCGCGCTGCCCGCCGCCATCGCCAATGCCAAGCCCGACAACTGGCTGGCCGCGGCGGAGTCGATCATGACCACCGACACCCAGCCCAAGGCTGCCTCGCGCACCGTGCAGATCGGCGGCAAGACCGTGACGTTGTCCGGCATCAGCAAGGGCGCGGGCATGATCCGCCCCAATATGGCGACCATGCTCGGCTTCGTCGCTACCGATGCCACCGTGTCGCAGGATGTGCTGCAGGCGCTGGTGTCGTACGCGGCGGATCACTCCTTCAACAGCATCACCATCGATGGCGACACGTCGACCAATGACTCCTTCGTGCTGATCGCCAGCGGCAAGGCCGGCGCGCCGGCCATCGAGCGTGCCGAGGGTGCGGACTTCGAGGCCCTGCGCGCCGCGCTGACCGACCTGTCGCAGGAACTGGCGCAGATGATCGTGCGCGATGGCGAAGGCGCCACCAAGCTGATGACCATCCAGGTCGAGGGCGGCAAGGACGTGGCCGAATGCCGCCTGATCGCCTACGCGGTGGCGCATTCGCCGCTGGTCAAGACTGCCTTCTACGCCTCGGACCCTAACCTGGGCCGCATCCTGGCCGCGGTGGGCTATGCCGGCGTGGACGATCTCGAAGTGGAGCGTGTCAATCTGTGGCTGGACGATGTCCTGGTCGCGCGCGACGGTGGCCGCAACCCCGAGTATCGTGAGGAAGACGGCCAGCGTGTGATGAAGCAGGCCGAAATCACCGTGCGCATCGCGCTGGGCCGTGGCGACGCCACCGCCACGGTCTGGACCTGCGACCTGTCGCACGACTACGTTTCGATCAACGCGGACTATCGTTCGTAAGCACCAGCCAGGCACGCATTGCGTGCGTGCCGCTCCCGCCAGCGCGGGGACGGCACGCCAGCCGCTCGCCCTCCTGCCAACGATCCGCTTTTCCCCCAAGCCGCCATGTCAGACCTTGCTGCCCGCCTCGATAGTTTCCTCGCCCGCCTTGAACAATGGCTGCCACCCCAGCTGACCGACGCAGACTGGGAGCAGGCCGTCGCTTTCCGCTGGCGCAAGCGGCAGAGCCTGTTCGGCAACATCGGCTACCTGCAGGCGATCCGCCAGCTGCCGCCGATCCATCTCGACGACCTGAAGAACATCGAGCGGCAGAAGGATGCCATCGTGGCCAATACGCGCCAGTTCGTGCAGCGCCTGCCGGCCAACAACGTGCTGCTGACGGGCGCGCGCGGCACCGGCAAGTCCTCGCTGATCAAGGCCTGCCTCAATGCCTTCGTCAAGGATGGCCTGCGCCTGGTGGAAGTGGACAAGGATGACCTGGGTGACCTCGGCGATATCGTCGAGCAGTTGTCGGGGCGTCCCGAGCGTTTTGCCATCTTTTGCGACGACCTGTCGTTCGAAGAAGGCGAGTCGGGCTACAAGTCGCTGAAGTCGGCGCTGGACGGCTCGGTGGCCGCGCAGTCGGACAATGTGCTGATCTACGCCACCTCCAACCGCCGCCATCTGCTGCCCGAGTACATGAAGGACAACGAGACTTACCGGCACACCGACGATGGCGAGATCCATCCCGGCGAAGTGGTGGAGGAAAAGATCTCGCTGTCCGAGCGCTTCGGGCTGTGGCTGTCGTTCTACCCGCCCAAGCAGGACGAGTACCTGGCCATCGTCGGCCACTGGCTCGGGCACTTTGGCTGCAGCGCAGAAGACATCGCCGCAGCACGTGGCGATGCGCTGGTGTGGGCGCTGGAGCGCGGCTCGCGCTCGGGGCGGGTGGCCTGGCAGTTCGCCCGCGACTGGGGCGGTAAGCATGGCAAGCCTTATATGGCCTCGGCGCAGGACGGCCAGGCATGAGCGAGGCATCGCAGGTGACCGATGCAGCGGCGCCGGCGCGCAAGGTGACCGAGGTCGCCGTTGGCGTGCTGGTGCAGCCCGACGGGCGCTTCCTGCTGGCCCAGCGGCCGGCGGGCAAGCCCTACGAAGGCTACTGGGAGTTCCCGGGCGGCAAGCTGGAGCCGGGCGAATCGGTGGAAGAGGCGCTGGCGCGCGAGCTGCATGAGGAGCTCGGCATCGAGGTGGGCGCCAGCGTGCGCTGGCACGTGCTGGAGCATGATTACCCGCATGCCTATGTGCGCCTGCATTTCTGCAAGGTCACTGCATGGACGGGCGAGCTGGTCGGCCGCGAGGGCCAGGCCTTCTCGTGGCAATCGGCGCCGGTAGACGTGGGCCCCTTGCTGCCCGCTACGATCCCCGTGGTGGACTGGCTGGCTGCCGAGAGCGGCACCGCCTGAACTGCCTGAACTGCCTGAAGCGTCGGGGCCGTCGGGGCCGCAACGGTCGCGCGGTGCTTAGTCCTCGTCTTGCTCGTCCGGCGAGGGCTCCTCGCCGGGTTTGCCGCCAATCACGTATTTCTCGGACGCCCACGCGCCTAGGTCGATCTGCTTGCAGCGGTTCGAGCAGAAGGGACGGAATTTACTCTCGGGTACCCAGGCCACGTCCGTGCCGCAGGTGGGGCATTTGACTACGGTTGTCATTGCTTCAGAAATTGCAGAGCTTGAGCAGGAAGGGGATGTCGGCGTCGACTGAACGGGGGCGCAAATCGCCATCCTGCTGCGTGAAACGGACCCACAGCATGTACTTGTTGGCGCTCATCTCGGGGATGAAGGCCAACAGCGATTCATCCAGCAGCACCTGCATCAACTGGTAGCTGCGACCGGACAGCATCTGCTGGTAGCTGCCGCCGGTGGCGATGACCTTGCCGCTCTGGCCGGACTCGCGCAGCAGGCGCAACACGGTATTGGTGCCAAGGCGCAGCGGCACCAGCGGGCGCGCCCACTTGAGGATGTCCGCGCGGCGGTCTTCGACGGGACGGTGCTGCCAGGCGTAGTAGGCCGGCAGATCGAACTCGCAGGTGCCGCCTGGGATGATGGCGCGACTGCGGATGCTGGTCAGCCACTCGTTATCGGTCAGCAACTGGCCGGCCTTGCCAACCGACTGGTTAAGCTGGGTGACCGCCTGCTCGATCTCGCTGATGACGCCATCCAGCGCACCCTGGTCGATCTGCGGATTGGCGCGCAGCGCGGCAAGCGCCTGGCGCTGGCGTTCCAGTTCCTTGAGCAGGTCGGTCTTCAGGTCCGCGCGGCCGGCGACGTCGATGATCTCGAACAGCGTCGTCAACGCCACGTGATGCTGCAGGGCGTGATCCTGGCCGAGAAAATAATCCAGCCGATCGAACAGGTCTTCCAGGCGCAGGAGAGTCCTGATGCGTTCGTTAAAAGGATATTCGTACAGAATCAATGGGTGTATCCGTGCAACAGGGCGGGTTGGCGGGTGGGCGATCTGACCCGGGCAGCATTGCCGGAGCGGCGAGGCTCCCGGTGTATGCGGGCCTGTGCGATGCGAATCGGCCTGGGCCCGCAATATCGGCAGTATGCGGCCATTTCCCGCGTGATTCCAGCGCATTCTATGTGAGACCGCCAAACAGGACAATGAAACGGCCGACTTGGGGTGTCGCATGCAGCACCGCACAAAGATGGTGCGGGATGCTGCCAGTCACTCCGCCTGTGACTGTCTAGACGCCAGCCAGGGTCCGGTACAACTGGTCCAGGCGATCCACCTGGGCGGGCAGGGCTTCCGCCGGGCCCTCGTTGTCGACCACATCATCGGCGGCGGCCAGGCGTTCGCTGCGCCTGGCCTGCCTGGCCATGATGGCCTCGACCTGGGCCTGGGAAAAGCCGTTGCGTGCCATGACCCGCGCAACCTGCGTGGCCTCGCTGCAATCCACCACCAGCACCCGGTCCACCCGCGCGCGCCATGAGCCCGACTCGACCAGCAGCGGGACCACGTAGATCAGGTAAGGATGCAGCCCGGAGGCGCGGATCGCGGCGGCGCGCGCCTCGGTCAACTGGCGGATCAGGGGGTGGGTGATGCCCTCCAGCCGGGCCTTGGCCGCGGGGTCCGAGAACACCAGCTCGCGCATGGCATTGCGGTCCATGGCGCCGTCGGCGCGCAGGCAGGCGGGGCCAAAGGCTTCCAGCAGGGCAGGGATGGCCAGCCCGCCCGGCGCGGTGATCTCGTGCGCGAGCAGGTCGGTGTCGATCAGAGCGGCGCCGCGCGCGGCGAACAGGTCCGCCACGCGGGTCTTGCCAGAGCCGATGCCTCCGGTCAGTCCGATTTGCAGCATGTAGGCCTCGAAGCTTGCTGTGGGTGTGATAAGGGCCGCCTTGCGGCGGCCGGCGCCCGGCGTCCGTTCAGCCCGCAATGCCCAGCGGCAGCACATTGGGCCCAAAGAACAGCACAAGCAGCCCGGCTCCGGCGATATAGGGGCCGAAGGCGAAGTGCGTATCGCGATCCTGACGGCGCAGCGCGATATTGGCAAGCGCGAAAACCAGCCCCACCACGGAGGAAAGCAGCACCAGCGCCGGCAGGGCCTGCCAGCCGAACCAGGCGCCCAGCGCGCCCATCAGCTTGAAGTCGCCATAGCCCATGCCTTCCTTGCCCCGCACCAGCTTGAAGATCCAGTACACCGTCCACAGCAGCAGGTAGCCGGCGGCCGCGCCGATCACGGCATCCGCCAGCGGTGCGAACAGCCCGCCGAGATTGAGCAGCAGGCCCAGCCATACCAGCGGCAGCGTGATCTGGTCGGGCAGAAGCTGCGTGTCGGCGTCGATCAGGGTGAGGGTGATCAGGGCCCAGATCAGAGCGATGGCCGCGAGAGCCTGCCAGGTCGGGCCGAAGTGCGCGGTGGCCAGAGCGGTGAGCAGCGCGGTGCCCGCTTCCACTAGCGGATAGCGCGCGCCGATGGGCGCGGCGCACGATGAGCAGCGCCCGCGCAGGAACAGGTAGCTCAGTACCGGAATGTTCTCCAGCGCGCCGATGGCGTGTCCGCAGTGCGGGCACGCCGAGCGCGGCACCATCAGGTTGTAGGGCTCGGGGTGGGGGATCGGGTCGTCGCGCAGCGACGCGATGTAGTTGGCTTCGTCATGCTCCATCATGCGCGGCAGGCGGTGCACCACCACGTTGAGGAAGCTGCCGACCAGCAAGCCGATCAGCGCGGCGGCGGCGACCAGGAACCAGGGCGGCAGCGCCGCCAGCTCGGCAATGGTCTGCGCGGGGGCAGCCAGTGAAGAAATCGCGCCACTGGCGCCATCCGCGGAAAACAGCCACATGCCTTACACCACCTGTCCCAGTTTAAAGATCGGAAGATACATTGCCACCACCATGCCGCCAATCAGCACGCCCAGGATCACGATGATCAGCGGCTCGATCAGGCTGGAGATGGCGGCGACGGCGTCATCGACCTCGCGCTCGTAGAACTCCGCCACCTTCAGCAGCATATTGTCCAGCGCGCCGGATTCCTCGCCGATCTGCGTCATCTGCAACACCATGCTGTCGAAGACATGGGTGGCCTGCATGGCGTTGGTCAGGCTGGTACCGATGCGCACCGATTGCTCGATTTCCTTGGTCGCGTCGTAGTAGACCCAGTTGCCTGCGGCGCCGGCGACCGATTCCATCGACTCCACCAGCGGCGTGCCGGCGGCGAACATGGTGGCAAGCGTGCGGGTCCAGCGGGCAATCACCGCCTTGCGGAACAGCGAGCCGAAGATCGGCAGCCTGAGCAGCAGGCGGTCGCTGGCGCGCTGGACCTTCTCCGAGCGTTTTAACCCGCGTATGTACATGGTGATGCCGATGATCGGCGCGCCGATGATCAGGTACCAATGGTCGACGAAGAAGTCCGACATGGCGATCACGACCAGGGTCGGCGCCGGCAGGTTGGCGCCGAAGCTGGAGAACACGCCCTTGAACGCCGGGATCACGAAGATCATCAGGATGACCGTCACCGCGAAGGCCACTGTCAGCACGGCGATCGGGTAGATCATGGCCGACTTGATCTGGCTCTTCAGCGCGATGGTCTTTTCCATATAGAGCGACAAGCGCTCCAGCAGGGCGTCCAGGATACCGCCCTGCTCGCCGGCATCGATCAGGTTGCAGTAGAGCGTGTCGAAGTAGCGCGGATGGCGGCGGAAGGCCTGCGCCATGCTGCTGCCGGATTCGATGTCAAAGCGGATCTCGGACAGCAGTTGGGTGAAGTTGGGGTTGGCATGCCCGCGCGCGATGATGTCGATCGATTGCAGCAGCGGGATGCCCGCCTTGAGCATGGTGGAGAGCTGGCGCGTGAAGTAAGCGATGTCCTTCTGGGTAATCTTCTTTCCGCGCGCGGCCCGCCGCTTTTTCAGCTTGACGACCGTCAGCCCCTGCTTTCGCAGCGTGGCATTGACCTCGGCCTGGCTCTGCGCGCGCAGCTCGCCCGAAAACGCCTTGCCCTTGCGGTCCTTGCCCTCCCACTCGAACAGGTACTGTGTGGGCGCTTTACGCCCTGGTTTCCCCTTGGGCGCGGCCGCCTTGCGAGCGGCTGCGGCTGGTGCGCGTGTCGCCATGATTGACCCCTAATGACATCTTTTGTTGTTTTACATATTTGTTGTGGCCAGCACTTCTTCGAGCGAGGTGAGACCCTGCTTCACCTTGGCCAGGCCAGCTTCGCGCAACGATAGCACGCCATCTTTACGCGCTTGTTCGGCGATCTCCAGTGCCGTGCCATGCGCGAGGATGATCTGCTGCATCGGCTCGGTGATCGGCATCACCTGGTAGATGCCGCAGCGACCCTTGTAGCCGCTGCCGTTGCAGCGCTCGCACCCGACCGGGTGGTAAGGCTGCCAGCTGCCGTCGAGGTCCTCGTCCTGGAAGCCGGCGTCGGCCAGCACCTCGCGCGCCAGCTCGCCAGGGCGCTTGCAGGTGCACAGCCGCCGCGCAAGCCGCTGCGCGGTGATCATCAGCACGCTCGACGCGATATTGAAGGGCGCGACACCCATGTTCATCAGGCGCGTGAGCGTGGTCGGCGCGTCGTTGGTATGCAGCGTCGAGAACACCAGGTGGCCAGTCTGTGCCGCCTTGATCGAGATGTCGGCGGTTTCCAGGTCGCGGATTTCGCCGACCATGATGATGTCGGGATCCTGGCGCAGGAAGGAGCGCAGCGCGGCGGAGAAAGTCAGGCCGGCTTTTTCGTTGACGTTGACCTGGTTGATGCCGGGCAACTGGATTTCCGCCGGATCCTCGGCGGTGGAGATATTGATGTCGCCCTGGTTCAGCCGGTTCAGGAAGGTGTACAGCGACACCGTCTTGCCGCTGCCGGTGGGGCCGGTCACCAGCACCATGCCGTAGGGGCGCTTGATCACGTCCAGCAGCAGCGCCTTTTGCGCCGGCTCGTAGCCGAGCTGGTCGATGTCGAGCTTGTCGGACGACGACTCCAGGATCCGGATCACGATCTTCTCGCCGAACAGCGTCGGCAGCGTGGAGACGCGGAAGTCGATCGCCTTCTCCACGGTTTCCTTGGGCTCCTTGCTGTCCTTGCCGTCTTTGTCGCCGCCCTTTTCCTTGGGCAGCGCGATCAGCAGCTTCATGCGGCCATCTTGCGGCACGCGCTTTTCCGAGATGTCCAGGCGCGACAGCACCTTGATCCGGGTGGAGATCTTGTCGCGGATGTCCACCGGCGGCCGTGCCACTTCCTGCAGCACGCCATCCACCCGGAAGCGGATGCGGTAGAAGGTCTCGAACGGCTCGAAGTGAAGATCGGAGGCGCCGCGATGGAAGGCTTCCGTCAGCAGCTTGTGCAGGAAGCGGACCACTGGCGCGTCGTCTATGTCGGCCGCGGTCTTGTTGCGCAGCGCCCCGGCGGACGCCACCGGGTCGTAGTCGATCATCTTGCGCTCGACATGGCCCGGGCCGATCGACTTGATCGTGCCGCCGCTGTCGTCGGAAGCCGAGCGCACGTATTGCATCAGCTTGTCGTGCTCGACCACGACGGGTTCCACCGGCAGGTTGTATTTCTGCTTGATGGCGTCCAGCCCGGCCTGGTTGCCTGGGTCGGACAACGCCAGCACCAGGCGGTTCTCGCGGCGGCCCAGCGGCAGCAGGCGGTGCGCGTGGAACTCGCGATTGCCCGCCAACGCCGGCGGCACCTTGTTGAGGTTGTACTGATTCAGATCGATCAGCGGCAGCTGATACTTATCAGCCGCGAAGATCGCCACATCATGTGCAGTCATGGTGCCGCTGGCGATGATCTCGTCGATCAGCTGCGACTTTTTTTCTCGTGCCGACTGTTCAAGCTGGGCGAGCAGGGCCGGCGCGATACGCCGGCTCTGTGCAAGAGCTAGACCAAGTGTCATGGCAAAAAACGATTGGCCGCAAGCAGCCGAGGACCCCGAATCGGGGCAGTTTGCCGCTGGGGTCACTTTTTGTAAAGGCGCACCGGGCAGGGTGTTGCCGTTTGCACGACACGGGCGCAACCCTACTTGCGCGGGGGGATGGGGAAGGGGTGGGAAACGGGATAGGCAAGCCGGGCGACACACCGGGTGCGCCAATGAAAAAAGGCCACACATTGCTGTGCGGCCTTTCTTGTACGGTCTCGGGGACCGTGAAACTGGTCGGGGTGAGAGGATTCGAACCTCCGGCCTCTACGTCCCGAACGTAGCGCTCTACCAGGCTAAGCTACACCCCGTTTGTTTTTCTCTGCGTTGCCTACCTAATTACTGCTGCAGCGCGAAAGCACACAAGTGTAGCAGCCTTTTTTCCGGAATGGAAGAGGGCGCCGGCACGGGGCGCCTCGGCATCAGGACTGCCGTTGCAGCGAGAACGCGCACAGGTCGATCAGCGTTTGCTTCAGTGGGGAGTCAGGGAACAGCTGGGCGGCCTTCTCTGCGGCTTCGGCTTCGCGCTGGGCTGCCTGGAAGGTGACCTCGAGCGCGCCGCTGGCGTGGATCGCGGTGAACACCGCATCGAAATGCTCGGTGCCGCCTTGCACGATCGCTTCGCGAGCCAGCGTGCGTTGCTCCGCGGTGCCGTGCTCGAGCAGGTGCAGCAGCGGCAGGGTGGGCTTGCCTTCGCGCAGGTCGTCGCCGGCATTCTTGCCCATCTGCTCGGCGCTGGCGGTGTAGTCCAGCATGTCGTCGATCAGCTGGAACGCGGTGCCGATGCGCCGTCCATATTCCGCGGCAGCTTCTTCGGTGGCCGCATCCGCGCCGGCCAGCACGGCGCCGAGCTGGGCCGAGGCTTCGAAGAGCTTGGCGGTCTTGTAGCGGATCACCTGCAGGTAGCGCTCCACCGTGACGTCGGGATCGTGCATGTTCAGCAACTGCAGCACTTCGCCTTCGGCGATCACATTGGTGGCATTGGAGAGGATCTCCATAATGCGCATGCTGCCGGCGTCCACCATCATCTGGAAGGCCCGGGAATAGAGGAAATCGCCTACCAGCACGCTCGCCGCGTTGCCGAAGACCGCGTTGGCGGTCTGGCGGCCGCGGCGCAGCTCCGACTCGTCGACGACGTCGTCGTGCAGCAGCGTGGCGGTATGGATGAACTCGACCACCGCGGCCAAGTCGTGGTGCCGGTTGCCGTCGTAACCGAAGGCCCGTGCGGACAGCAGCAGGATCACCGGGCGCAGGCGCTTGCCGCCCGCGCTGATGATGTACTCGCCGATCTGCTCGATCAGGGGCACTTCCGAGGCGAGGCGCTGGCGGATAACCGAATCAACGGCGCGCATGTCGGCAGCGACCGGGGCAAGCAAGGCAGTGGCGGAAGACTGGGACAAGATGTTCACCGTTACGCAAAACCCGTCGATTATAAGCGATGCGGGTGTATGTATGTCCCCTGAACGGGGGGTGCGACAAGGCGCGCGGGCACTGCGCGCGCAAAGCAGGTGTGGCGATCCCGTGCACCTATAATGCCGCCATGACCCAGCCACCTTCCTCCTCGCGCCGCCAGCTCCGGCGCACCGCACTGTGGGCAGCTTTCGCCGCCCTGGCGGGTTTCCTGCTCGCGGATCTGACCTGACCTGGGTGGGCGGAGAAGTGCTCCAGGCGGCGCCACGCGGCACCGGGCAGGCTATGTGCCTGTTTTCTTTGTACTTTTCCCGACTTTGGTATAGAATCGTGGGTTTCCTCCGGCCGCTTTGTGTTGTCTGCAGATGCGCTGGTGGGAGATAACCGGGCCAATTGGGCCGTCCGGCTTGTCTGTTTTCCCTGTCCTGGTAGTTGCATGGATCGGGATGAAACGGACGCAAGGGCGCGCCGGCGTTGGCTTTCGGCGTTTTATTTCACATCGAGAGGTTCGACAATGTACGCGGTCGTAAAAACCGGCGGCAAGCAATATAAGGTTGCTGCTGGCGAAAAACTTAAAGTAGAACAGATACCGGCAGACATTGGCGCAGAAATCACGCTCGACCAGGTGCTCGCAGTGGGCGCAGGCGACCAACTCAAGTTTGGTACGCCGCTGGTTAGCGGGGCTTCCGTCAAGGCTACCGTTATCTCCCAAGGTCGTCACGATAAGGTGAAGATCTTCAAGATGCGCCGTCGCAAGCACTATCAAAAGCGTCAAGGCCATCGTCAAAATTACACCGAGCTGCGCATCGAAGAGATCATTGGCTGAGCGAGCGCTCAGTCCTCATCGAAATCGAATTCAAGCGTAACTAGGTAAAGTAAAGCGACAGGAGTTAGTCATGGCACAGAAAAAGGGCGGCGGTTCCACACGGAACGGCCGCGATTCCGAATCGAAGCGTCTGGGCGTCAAGGTGTTTGGTGGTCAAGCCATCAACGCCGGCAGCATCATCGTGCGTCAGCGCGGTACCCGCGTGCACCCGGGCGATAACGTTGGCATTGGCAAGGATCACACCCTCTTTGCTCTCGTCGACGGCCACGTGCAGTTCGCCGTCAAGGGCGCTGCCAAGAAGCAGCAGGTCAGCGTCGTTCCGGCAGTCTGATCACAGCCTTTGCAGCATGAAGGCCCCGCAGTACTTGCGGGGCTTTTTCTTTTCTGGCGACAATGTCATTGTCGCCATTCGCCGCGCCCGCGGCCTTGCCATCCCGGCCGGGCGCGCGCTTTGCGGTCGCTACACCACGGAAGGTCATCATGAAGTTCATCGACGAAGCCAGAATTGAAGTCATCGCCGGCAACGGCGGCAATGGCAGCGCATCGATGCGGCGCGAGAAGTTTGTGCCCTTCGGTGGCCCCGACGGTGGCGACGGCGGCAGCGGCGGCAGCGTCTACGCGGTGGCCGACCGCAACATCAATACGCTCATCGACTTCCGCTATGCCAAGAAGCACGTGGCGCGCAACGGCGAGAATGGCCGGGGCGCCGATTGCTATGGCGCGGGCGGCGAAGATGTGAACCTGCGCATGCCGGTCGGCACGCAAATCCTCGACATGGATTCCGGCGAGCTGATCGCCGACCTGACCGAGCACGGCCAGACCGTTTGCCTGGCCGAAGGTGGCCTGGGCGGCTGGGGTAACCTGCACTTCAAGTCCAGTACCAACCGCGCGCCCCGCCAGCAGGTGGACGGCAAGCCGGGCGAGCGCCGCATGATCAAGCTGGAGCTCAAGGTGCTGGCCGACGTGGGCCTGCTGGGCATGCCGAATGCCGGCAAGTCGACTTTTATCTCGCACATTTCCAATGCGCGCCCGAAGGTGGCCGATTACCCCTTCACCACCCTGCATCCCAATCTGGGCGTGGTGCGGGTCGATCACGAGCAGTCCTTCGTGGTGGCCGACATCCCCGGCCTGATCGAGGGCGCTGCGGAAGGTGCCGGACTGGGCCATCAGTTCCTGCGCCACTTGCAGCGCACGGGGCTGTTGCTGCATATCGTCGACCTGGCGCCGTTCGATGAAGCCGTGGACCCGGTGGCCGAAGCCCGCGCCATCGTCAACGAGCTGAAGAAATACGACGAAAGCCTGTACGAAAAGCCGCGCTGGCTGGTACTGAACAAGCTGGACGTGGTGCCCGAGGAAGAGCGCGATGCGCGCGTCAAGGACTTCGTCAAGCGCTACAAGTGGAAGGGCCCGGTGTTCCGCATCTCCGCCCTGACCGGCGAAGGCTGCCGCGAGCTGATCTACGCGATCAAGGATCACCTGGCCGCGATCAAGGCCGAGGAAGTCGCCGCGCTGGCGGAGCCGGACATCCGCCTGGATGAACGCCTGCACAACGTCGACCAGTCCGGCGGCGAGCAGAACTAACGACAAAAACAGCAGCACCCAGCAGACAGGATTCCCGCCATGCAATCGGTCATCGCCCAGGCAAAACGTATCGTCGTGAAGGTTGGGTCCAGCCTGGTGACCAACGACGGCAAGGGCCTCGATCACGAGGCCATCGCCCGTTGGGCGGCACAGATCGCCAAGCTGCGCATGGCCGGCAAGGAAGTCGTGCTGGTCAGCTCCGGTGCCATCGCCGAGGGCATGCAGCGCCTCGGCTGGGTGCGCCGCCCCAAGGAAATCCACGAACTGCAGGCCGCCGCGGCAGTGGGCCAGATGGGCCTGGCCCAGGTCTACGAAAGCCAGTTCGGCCGCTACGGCATTCGCACCGCCCAGGTGTTGCTGACCCATGCCGACCTGGCTGACCGCGAGCGCTACCTCAATGCGCGCTCGACCCTGCTGACGCTGCTGTCGCTGGGAGTCGTGCCCATCATCAACGAGAACGACACCGTGGTCACCGACGAAATCAAGTTCGGCGACAACGACACCCTGGGCGCGCTCGTCACCAACCTGATTGAAGGCGACGCGCTGGTGATCCTGACCGACCAGCGGGGCCTCTATACCGCCGATCCCCGCAGCAACCCGCAGGCCGAGTTCGTGGACGAGGCGCTGGCTGGCGCGGTAGAGCTCGAGGCCATGGCCGGCGGCGCCGGCACGTCGATTGGCCGCGGCGGCATGCTGACCAAGATCCTGGCCGCCAAGCGCGCCGCCAAGTCGGGTGCGCATACGGTGATCGCGTCCGGGCGCGAAGCCAATGTGCTGGAGCGGCTGGCCGGGGGCGAAGGCATCGGCACGCAACTGCTGGCCCCCACTGGCCGCCTGACCGCGCGCAAGCAATGGATGGCCGACCACCTGCAGTTGCGCGGGCGGGTTGTGATCGATGCCGGCGCGGTGGACAAGCTCACCAGCGGCGGCAAGTCGCTGCTGCCGATCGGCGTAGTGGAAGTGCAGGGCGAGTTCGCGCGTGGCGAGGTCATTGCCTGCATCGACGCGGCGGGCCATGAGGTGGCGCGCGGCATCACCAACTACGCCAGCTCGGAAGCCAAGCTGATCGCACGCAAGCCCTCGTCCGAGATCGAGCGGGTGCTTGGCCACCAGAACGAGCACGAGCTGATCCATCGGGACAACCTGGTTCTGGTCTGAACGGACAGATTGTTCCGAGGTACGATGCAAAAAAGCCCGCGATCGCTCGCGGGCTTTTTTGCATCGTCCGGCGCCGTACTACCGCGCCGTTGCCGTCATCAACGCGTGATCGCGCTCTTGCGTGGCGCTTCCCCACGCAAGTCCTTGACGATCTCCTGCGCCGTGCCGGCCGCGGAGCGGCCCTCGCACAGGAAATCCTTCGCCAGCGCCGCGCCATAGTTATTGCGTGCGATGCCGGCCAGCTGGACCCAGCCATCGCGGTCATCGGTCCGGTTGCGTACCCATTCGGTCGCGCCCCTGGGCAAGGTGGCGTACATCTTGCGCTCGAGGGTGTCGCAGCGCACGGCCTCAAAGCTCACATTGCGCATGCCGCCGGCACCGGTGATGACCACCGTATAACGCACCGCGCCATCCGCGCCCACGGCCACGGATTTGCCATCGACGGCGAAGGTAAAGTTGCCGGCGGGCATGACTTCGAACGGGATCAGGTCCGCATCCCGGGGCGGTGCCGGCAGCGCCGTCTCGATTTCCCTGAATTCCTTGGCGGCGAACGGGTCGAGGATGCTGAACTCCTTCTTCGGCGTGTAATCCTCGGACTCGTCCGGCATGGGCACATGCTGCGGCTTGGACGTGCTGCCGCAGCCGGCCAGGCCCAGGCAAAGGGTTACCGCCAGCAAGCAGGCGGCGGGCAGGCTCGGGCGCAAGCCGCGGCCGGCAAAATCAATCATCGGTACTCCGTTCTGTGGACGCCGGCTGGGCCGGCGAAATTGGGCCCGGATCGTGGGCCAGGTCCTGATGCACCAGGTCCGGAACGCTGTCGGGATGCTCGTCCAGCCCTGCGCGAGCATAACCTGCGCGCACCGAACCGTGCCGGCCATGGGTGCCGTAGGGGCTCAGCGGCGCGCGGGTATTGCGCTGCAGGAAGCGGGACAACTCGGTCAACGCGAGTTGGTAGACATCGCGCTTGAACTCGATGACAGCGTCTAGCGGGACCCAGTAATGGCTCCAGCGCCAGGCATCGAACTCCGGGTGGTCGGTGGCGCGCAGGCGGATGTCGCAATCGCGGCCCGCCATGCGCAACAGGAACCAAATCTGCTTCTGTCCCCTGTAATGGCCGCGGATTTCGCGGCGGATGAACTTGTCCGGCACCTCATAACGCAGCCAGTCGCGTGTGCGACCGACAATCCTGACATGCTCGGGCAGCAGACCGACTTCTTCATGTAGCTCGCGGTACATCGCCTGTTCCGGCGTTTCGCCGTATTTGATGCCGCCTTGAGGAAACTGCCACGAATGTTCGCCGATGCGCTTGCCCCAGAACACCTCGTTCCGTGCGTTGATGAGGATGATGCCGACGTTCGGGCGAAAGCCTTCACGATCGAGCATGACTGCACCTCGAATCCTTTAGAATTAGGTTGATTATAAAGGAAGCGCGTAATGGGGCTTTGTGCAACGGGGTGCTGGTTTTCCCCGAGCAAAAAGCGTCGCATAATGCACGCGCGCGCCACGGATTCGCGCCATGCCGCCCACGGAACCTGCCAGGGCGGCATGGCCTCACGAGAAAGCAACGGATGAAAGCCTCGCAATTCTTCATTTCCACCCAAAAGGAAGCCCCTTCCGACGCGGAAATCGTGTCGCACAAGTTGATGATGCGAGCCGGCATGATCAAGAAGCTTGGCGCCGGCATCTATAACTACATGCCGGTCGGCCTGCGGGTGATCCGCAAGGTGGAAGCCATCGTGCGCGAGGAAATGAACCGCGCCGGCGCGGTCGAGCTGTCGATGCCGGTGATTCAGCCTGCCGAGCTGTGGCAGGAAACCGGCCGCTGGGACAAGATGGGCCCCGAGCTGCTGCGCCTGAAGGACCGCCACGAGCGCGACTTTGCCGTGCAGCCCACCTCCGAAGAGGTGGTGACGGACATCGCCCGCAGCGAAATCCGCAGCTACAAGCAACTGCCGATCAATTTCTACCAGATCCAGACCAAGTTCCGCGACGAGCGCCGGCCGCGTTTTGGCATCATGCGCGGGCGCGAGTTCACCATGAAGGACGCTTACTCCTTCGATCGTGACACCGCTGGCCTGAAGGTGTCCTACGACAAGATGTTCGACGCCTACGTGCGCATCTTCCAGCGTTTCGGCCTGGAATTCCGTGCCGTCGCGGCCGACAACGGCGCCATCGGCGGCTCCGGCTCGCACGAGTTCCACGTGATCGCCGAGACCGGCGAAGACGCCATCGTCTACTGCCCCGACTCCGACTACGCCGCCAACATGGAAGCGGCCGAGGCCCTGCCGCTGCTGGCCGAGCGTGCCGCGCCGGCGCAAGCCATGGTCAACACGCCCACCCCGGGCAAGGCCAAGTGCGAGCAAGTGGCCGAGCTGCTTGGCATCCCGCTGGCGCGCACGGTCAAGTCGATCGTGCTGGCCACCGAAGGCGAGGCCGGCGTGCAGATCTGGCTGCTGCTGCTGCGTGGCGACCATGAGCTCAACGAGATCAAGGCGTCCAAGGTGGCCGGCCTGGCCGAGTTCCGCTTCGCGACCGAGTCCGAGATCGTCGAGACGTTCGGCACGCCCCCCGGCTACCTGGGCCCCATCGGCGCCAAGAAGCCGGTCAACGTGGTGGCGGACCGCACGGTCGCCAACATGAGCGACTTCGTCTGCGGCGCGAACGAGCGCGACTACCACCTGACCGGCGTGAACTGGGGCCGCGACCTGCCCGAGCCCGTGGTGGCTGACCTGCGCAATGTGGTGGAGGGCGACGTTTCGCCGGACGGCAAGGGCACGCTCGCCATCTGCCGCGGCATCGAAGTCGGCCATGTGTTCATGCTCGGCACGCGCTATTCGGAATCGATGGGCGCCACCTTCCTGGACGAGAACGGCAAGACCCAGCCCATGCAGATGGGCTGCTACGGCATCGGCGTGACCCGTATCCTGGGCGCCGCCATCGAGCAGAACTTCGACGAGCGCGGCATCATCTGGCCCGCTTCGATCGCCCCGTTCGCGGTGGTGGTCTGCCCGGTTGGCTACGATCGTTCCGAGGCCGTCAAGGCCGAGGCCGACCGCATCCATGCGGAGCTGCTGGCGGCCGGCGTCGATGTGATCCTGGACAACCGCGGCGAGCGCCCCGGCGCCATGTTTGCCGACTGGGAGCTGATCGGCGTGCCGCACCGCGTGGTGGTGGGCGACCGTGGCCTGAAGGAAGGCCGCGTGGAGTACCAGGGCCGGCGCGACGCCGAGGCCACCCAGCTGCCGGTCGC
Source organism: Cupriavidus sp. UME77 (assembly GCF_014170355.1). NCBI lineage: Bacteria > Pseudomonadati > Pseudomonadota > Betaproteobacteria > Burkholderiales > Burkholderiaceae > Cupriavidus > Cupriavidus sp. UME77. The sequence continues at coordinate 43,969 of NZ_LZZU01000096.1, read as the reverse complement.
GGACGTGGTTGCCCACGTGCGCGGGCTGTTGTCCGCCTGAGCGCCATGCGCCTCCTGGACCCGCTGCGTCTGCCGGGCCTGATCCCGGGCCGCGCGCGCGTGGCGCGGGTCAGTGCCGGCTTGCTGCTGGTGCTCAGCGCCGCCGCCCACGCCGGGGCCCAGAAGGAAGAGGACCTGGCCGACTCGGTGCGCGGCGCGCTGGCTGCGGCCATTGCCGACAGCCGCCCGCTGCGCCCGGCCTTTGCCACCGGCAGCGAGCAACTGGCGTATCTCAAGTGGCTGGAAGAAATGTCGCACCGGCTCGCGGGGCGCATCCCCGAGCCGCAGGTGCGCATCGAACTGATCGAGACCGCTTACTACGAAGCCAAGCGCGCGGGGCTGGAACCGGCGCTGGTGTTAGGGCTGGTGCAGGTCGAGAGCAATTTCCGCAAATACGCGATCAGCTCGGCCGGCGCCCGCGGGCTGATGCAGGTGATGCCCTTCTGGGTGCGCAGCATCGGGGACAGCGATAGCCGCAAGCTGTTCCACCTGCAGAGCAACCTGCGCTACGGCTGCACCATCCTGCGCTACTACCTGGACCGCGAGCAGGGCGACCTGTTCCTGGCGCTGGGCCGGTACAACGGCAGCCGCGGCCGCCCCGACTATCCCAATGCGGTGCTGGCAGCGTGGAAGCGCTGGCAGTATTCGGAAGCCACGGTCACCGTCGCCGGCGACCCCGACGCCGGCACGGGCACCCGCAGCCGCGTGGTGCCCCCCGAAGCGCCGGCGCGCAACCCGTTCTCGCCGCAGCGGCTGGCCAATCCCTCATGAGCAACACGCGCGCCACCAGTGCCACTGGCGACACCGCCGGCAAGGCGGGCTACACCAGTTCCTCGGCGGACCTGGAGCGCTGGCTGCGGCGCCATATCGGGCAGGGCTTTGGTGCCGAGGCGCTGGTGCAGTCGATGTGCCAGTCTGGCTACGAGCAGGCCTTCGCGCAAGCCACGGTAGCCGCGGCGCTGTCCGCCGCGGCGCGGGCAGAGGGGCGGGGAACGCTGCCGGACAACGCCGCGGAGATGGCCGCGGAGCTGGGCATCGGCAAGCCGGCCGGGCGCGCAGGGGACCCGGCTGGTGGCCGTGACCAGACTGGCGCGCAAGGCAACCGCAACGCGGCGCATTTCGGCGGGCGCGAGATTCCCATCCTGTTCACGCTCGCGGCGCCGCGCGTGACCCTGTACCAGCAACTGCTGACCGATGCCGAGTGCGATGCCCTGGTGGAACTGGCGCGCGGTCGCCTGGCGCGCTCGCCCGTGATCAATCCCGACACCGGCGACGAGAACCTGATCGAGGCGCGCACCAGCCTGGGCGCGATGTTCCAGGTGGGCGAGCATGCGCTGATCGAGCGCATCGAGGACTGCATCGCCGCCGTGACCGGGATTGCCGCGGACCGTGGCGAAGGCCTGCAGATCCTCAACTACAAGCCCGGCGGCGAGTACCAGCCGCACTACGATTTCTTTAACCCGCAGCGCCCCGGCGAGGCGCGCCAGCTCAAGGTCGGCGGGCAACGCGTCGCCACCGTGGTGATCTACCTGAACAGCCCGCCGGCGGGTGGCGCCACGGCCTTCCCCAAGCTTGGCCTGGAGGTGGCACCGGTCAAGGGCAATGCGGTCTATTTCAGCTATCGCAAGTCCGACGGCGCGCTGGACGAGCGTACCCTGCATGCCGGCCTGCCCGTTGAAGCGGGCGAGAAATGGATCGCCACCAAGTGGCTGCGCGAACGCCCGTACCGGACCGACTGATGCGCGCGGGCAGCGCCACAGGGCAGGCACGCTACTGGTTCGATCCCGCCATGCCGTATGTCGAGAGCCGCTGCGCCAGCGACAGCGGCGCGGCCTACCTGCCGCATACCCATCCCACCTTGTCGATTGGCGCCGTCGATGGCGGCCACAGCCTGTTTGGCACCGAGACCGAGTCGGTACGGCTGGCGCCCGGCGACGTGGTCGTGATCCCGGCTGGGCAGGTGCACGCCTGTAATCCGGAGCCCGACGCGCGCTGGAGCTACCAGATGCTGCACCTGGACCCGGCTTGGGTGGGCACGGTGCTGGAGGCGCGTGGCGTGGCGGTGTTGCCCGCGGCGCTGGCGCGGGTGCGTGTCACCAGCGCGCCAGATACCTATGCCGGCCTGTGCCGGCTGAACGAGGTGCTGTTCTCCGCAGCCCCGCAGGCCACCAAGGAAGCGGCGCTAGGCGGCTTCGTGGCCGCGCTGCTCGGCGGTGCCGACCAGCGCCAGGCGGTGCGCGCGCCGCGTCAGCCAGTCACGCCGGAGGCCCGCTTAGCCGGGCTGGTGGCGCTCCTGCATGCCCATCACGCGGAGCCGTTGCCACTGGCGGAGCTGGCGCGCGGCGCCGGCATGAGCCGCTACCAGCTGATCCGCGCCTTCCGGGCGGACCTCGGCATGACCCCGCATGCCTACCAGCTGGATCTGCGCATCAACCACGCGCGCCAGCTGCTGCGCGCGGGTGGGGCGCCGGCGGAGATTGCCCAGGCGCTGGGCTTTTCCGACCAGAGCCACTTCCAGCGCGCCTTCAAGCAGCGCGTGGCGCTGACGCCGCGCAGCTATCAGCGCCGCGGCGGCTGAGCCGCCGCGCGCAATTTTCTCCAATACTTGCCGCCCCTCGCGGTCCAGACTTCGTGCTCATCCGAAGACACGAAAGGACTGGCGTGGATTTCCCTGTTGATTCCGGCCTCGGCCAATTTGCCATGGTGGCGGGCGCGCATTTCCTTGCACTGCTCAGCCCGGGCCCCGACTTTTTCCTGGTGGTGCGCAGCGCGCTGGTGCATGGCGTGGGCCGCGCCAGTGCCGTCTGCCTCGGCATCGCGCTGGGAAACGGCGTGTTTATCGGGCTGGCCATCACCGGGCTGGCGGCTACCCGCGCCAGCCAGGGCGTGTTCGTGCTGCTGCAGTGGGCGGGTTGCCTGTACCTAGCCTGGCTGGGCTGGCGGCTGCTGCGTGCCAGCGGCGAGACGACGCTGCCCGGCGCAGATGGCGAAAATGGCACAGATAGCCCGCAAGTGCAGGGCACCGGCCCCGCGGCGTATGTGGCGCAGCTCGTGACGGGCTTCCTGTCCGCCGTGCTCAATCCCAAGAATGCGTTGTTCTACGCCAGCCTGTTCTCGGTGCTGGCCGGCACCCGCACGCCGCTGGCAGCACAGCTGGGCTACGGCGCCTGGATGTTCGCCATGGTCTTCGCCTGGGACATGCTGGTGGCCTGGGGCGTGCGCCATCCGCTGGTGCGCACGCGTTTTGCCCGCTCGGTTCGGGGCGTGGAGCGGGCGACCGGCGTGGTGCTGTGGGGGATTGCGCTGGTGGTGGCGGCGAACGCGCTCAACGCAACATGACGCGGCGGCTACCCGCCAAGCCGTATCGCCAGTTTTCTGGTCAACTGTACCGGTACTGTACAGTTTTGAGTGGCTAGACTAGCTCCATTCCTTTTCGTATCCGATGGAGCCAGTCATGGCAGTGCCCCAGCTTGTTGCCGAATCCGGCGTGTTTGCCGCGTTCTGCGCGTTTGCCCTCGTGTCGTCGATCACCCCGGGCCCAAACAACACCATGGTGCTGGCTTCGGGCGTGAATTTCGGCTTTGCCCGCACCGTGCCCCATGTGCTGGGCATCAGTATCGGCTTCGGCCTGATGGTGGCGGTGGTCGGCCTCGGGCTCGGATCGCTATTCGCCGCGTTGCCGTGGACCTGGCAGGTGCTGCGCGTGGTGGCGGTGGTCTATCTCACCTGGCTGGCGTGGAAGCTGGCGACGGCGGGCGGCATCCAGGACCGGGAGGTGGGCAAGCCCATAGGCTTCCTGGCGGCGGCCGCGTTCCAGTGGGTCAATCCCAAGGCTTGGGTGATGGCGGTGGGCGCGTGCAGTACCTACGTGCTGCACGGCAATGTCTGGCTCAATGTGCTGCTTCTGTCCGGCCTGTTCGCCGTGATCAACCTGCCCAGCGTGGCGATGTGGGCCGTGTTCGGCTCGGCCATGCGGCGCTGGCTGGCGCAGCCCCGGGTGCTGCGCCTGTTCAACGTGGCGATGGCGCTGTTGCTGCTGGCCTCGCTGTGGCCGATCGTCAGCGCCAGGCCGTAACGCGAAGACTGCGCGCAAGGCCTCAGCGCAAGGCCCGGATGGCGGGCAGGTTGCGCCAGTAGCCGTGGGCGTCCATGCCGCAGCCGAAGACATAGCGCTCAGGCACGGTGAAGCCACAGAAGTCCGGGTGCATGGGCTTTGTCTTTTGCAGCACTTTTTCGCACAGCACGGCGGCGTAGACATTGGTCGCGCCCATGTCCATGATGCGCTGGCGGATGGCCGCCATGGTCTCGCCTTCGTCCAGGATGTCGTCCAGCACCAGCACCGTGCGGTCCTTGACCGATTCGCGCGGCGCCACGCGCCATTGCATCTCGCCGCCAACCGTCTTGTTGTTGTAGCGCGAGAGGTGGATGTAGTCGAACTCCAGCGGGAACGCCAACTTGGGCAGCAGCATGCCGGTGAAGACGACTGCGCCGCCCATTACCGACAGCACTAGCGGGAAGGTATCGCCCATCTTTTCCGTGATCTCGCCCGCCATGCGGTCCAGCGATGCCTGGACGGCCTCGGCGCTGACGATTTCCTCGGAGTTGGCCCACAGTTCGCGGGCCTGTTCGGCGGTCATCATGATGTGGATCCTGTCTCAGTCTTTGTCTTCTGCGGGGTGGCGCGGCGCCCGGGGAGCAGGCGCCGCCGTGCCGGATGGCTTAGCGGTTGAAGAGTCCCTTCATGCCGCCCTTCATCGCGCCCATCGAGCGCATCATCTTCATCATGCCGCCGCCCTTGAGCTTCTTCATCATGCTCTGCATCTGGTCGAACTGGTTGAGCAGGCGGTTGACTTCCTGCACCGGCACGCCGGCGCCGGTGGCGATGCGGCGCTTGCGGCTGGCCTTGATCAGGTCGGGCTTGGCGCGCTCGGCGGCCGTCATGCTGTTGATGATGCCTTCCATGCGGCGCACCTGCTTCTCGGCCACGTCCATATTGGCGCCCTGCGCCTGCTGGGCGAACTGAGCCGGCAGCTTGTCGACCAGGCTGCCCAGGCCGCCCATCTTCTTCATCTGGCCGATCTGCGCCTTGAAGTCTTCCAGGTCGAAGTCGCCCGTCTTCTTGATCTTCTTGGCCAGCTTCTCGGCGGCTTCCATGTCCACGCCGCGCTGGGCTTCCTCGACCAGCGCGAGGATGTCGCCCATGCCCAGGATCCGCTGGGCCATGCGATCGGGGTGGAAGGGCTCGAGGCCATCCAGCTTTTCGCCAACGCCGACGAACTTGATCGGGCGGCCGGTGATGTGGCGCACCGACAGCGCGGCACCGCCGCGCGCATCGCCGTCCAGCTTGGTCAGCACCACGCCGGTCAGGGGCAGGGCGTCATTGAAGGCACGCGCGGTGTTGACTGCGTCCTGGCCCAGCATGGCGTCGACCACGAACAGGGTTTCGACCGGCTTGATCTCGGCGTGCAGCGCTTTGATTTCCTGCATCATGGCTTCGTCGATACCCAGGCGGCCTGCCGTATCGACGATCAGCACGTCGTGATAATGCTTGCGGGCCCAGTCCACTGCCGCGCGCGCGATGTCCACCGGCTTCTGATTGGGCTCGGAGGGGAAGAAATCGGCGCCGACCTGCTCGGATACGGTCTTGAGCTGGGCGATAGCGGCGGGGCGGTAGACGTCGCACGAGACCGTCAGCACCTTCTTCTTCTTGTTTTCTTTCAGCCACTTGGCCAGCTTGCCGACGGTGGTGGTCTTGCCGGCGCCCTGCAGGCCGGCCATCAGGATGATCGCGGGCGGCTGCACCGCCAGGTTCAACTCGCCGCTCTTGTTGTCGGCGGACAGGCTTTCCTCGCCGCCGATGACAGCGGTCAGCTCGCGCTGCACCACGCCCACCAGCGCCTGGCCCGGCGTCAGGCTGGACACCACGTCCTCGCCCAGTGCCTTTTCCTTCACGCGGGCGATGAATTCCCGCACCACCGGCAAGGCGACGTCGGCCTCCAGCATGGCCAGGCGCACTTCGCGCAGCATTTCGGCGGTATTGGCTTCGGTCAGGCGAGCCTCGCCGCGCATGGTCTTGACGACCCGCGCCAGGCGTTGAGTGAGATTGTCCAGCATGGCAGAAGTCCGGGGGATAGAGCTTGATCGAGGCTTGAGGCTGGCTCTTGGCCCGGCTCAAGCGGGGCGCCACCGGGACGGGGCGCTAAGGTAAACTGTGCAAATGGCCATTGTACTGTATGCCTTGACGGCACTTCTCTATTGCGGCCTGGCCTATCACGGCTGGGCGACGCGCAACCCGCAGCTATCGGCTGCCGGCAACGGCGGTGCCATTGGGGGCGCGGCGACCACCGCGCTGCTGCACGGCGGCGGCGGACCCGGCGGGCGCGGCGAGGGCCGCCCGGCCTGGTGGCATGCGCTGATGCTGGCCGCGGTGGCCAGCCACGGCCTGCTGCTGCACGAGACCATCTTCCCGGCCGACCGCATGGTGTTCGGCTTTGCCTTTGCGCTGTCGGCCATGCTTTGGCTGGGCGTGGGCATCTACTGGATCGAGAGCTTCTTCTTCTCGCTGGCCGGCCTCGGGCTGATCGTGGTCCCGGTGGCGATGCTCGCGAGCCTGATGCCGCTGGCGTTTCCCGGCGCGCAGATCCTGGGCTACGCAGCGCGGCCGCTGTTCAAGCTGCACTTCATCATTGCCAACGTGGCCTATGGCCTGTTCACGCTGGCGGCCTTCCACGCCTTCCTGATGCTGCTGGCCGAGCGCCGCCTGCATGGCTTCAACCGTTCGCCCCAGGTGGGCAAGGCCAGCGAGCCGGCCCAGTGGGTGGGCCGCTGGCTGGACCTGCTGCCGCCGCTGCTGACGCTGGAGAAGCTGCTGTTCCGCCTGATCGGCGCCGGCTTCGTGCTGCTGACGCTGACCATCCTGTCGGGCCTGCTGTTTTCCGAGCAACTGTTCGGCCGGGCCTTCCGGCTCGACCACAAGACCGTATTCGCGCTGCTGTCGTGGGCGATGTTCGCGGGCATCCTGGCCGGGCGCACCTTCTATGGCTGGCGCGGGCGCACCGCGCTGCGCTGGGTGATTGCGTCCTTCGGCATCCTGCTGCTGGCTTATGTTGGCAGCCGCTTCGTCATCGAAGTCATACTGCACCGAATCTGAGGCCGGCATGGCACGCATCTTCCTTGTCCTGGCTGTCGTGCTGGGTTGTTTCTGGTGGCTTCGCCAGCGCGCCGAGGCGCGCCTGCGGGAGGACCGCGCCACCCGGCACGGTTCCGCGCAAGGCTCGCCGGTGCGCAACCAGCCTGCCCCCCCGCAGGAAGCCATGGTGCAGTGCGCGCGCTGCGGCGTGCATCTGCCGCAGGGCGAAGCGATCGCCTACCGCGGCTTGCATTACTGCCGGCGCGCCCACCTGCCGGCCGATAGCGATCCGGACAGCTCTGCCGCATGAACGGGCCTGCCTCGTTCTGGTCCCGCCTGAATGCCTGGCGCGTCCTCGCGGCGATGTGGCGCCAGCCCGAACCTCCTGAATTCCACTGGCGCTTGCTGCGCTATTTCTGCTGGACCCGGCTAGCCGTAGCCGCGCTGCTGCTGGGCTACGCCTGGCTGCCGGCGCAGCGCGCCGAGGCCGAGCGGGCGGCGCAGGCGCTGGCCAGCGCAATGGGCGGCGGGTTCGGCAGCGGCCTGGCCGCGCTGCCGCTGGCCGTGCCCTATGCCGTGATGGCACTGGGGATGGTGGTCGCCACGCTCTGGTGGCGCCGCGGCTTTCACCTGCGGGTGCGCATCCAGGTGCTGGCCGACCTCGTCCTGCTGGGCCTGATCTTTCACGCGCAGGGCCATCGCGGCGAGGGGCTCGCCATGATCTTCCTGTTGCCCGCGCTGCAGGCCGGCGCGCTTACCAGCCTGCTGTTCGCGCTGTTCACCGCGGCAGCGTCGGCGCTGGTGGTGATGAGCGCCCCCTTCGCGCAAACCTTGCTGTTGCGCCAGGCCGACACGGGTTTGCTCGGCTCGGGGCTGTACGGGCTGGTCTTCATGATCGCGGCCTCCCTGATGTACCTGCTGGCCAACCGCCAGCTCGCGCAGGAGCGGCTGGCGCTGGCGCGCGAGCAGGAGCTGCGCCTGCAGCAGCTGGTCAACCGCCTGATGGTCAACGACATGCAGGACGGGGTGATGTTGCTGCGTGCCAACGGCGCGGTGGTGGCGGCCAACCCTGCCGCGGTAGTGCTGCTGGGCGTGCAGCCTGCCGAGCGGGGCAAGCCCACGGACACGCCCGCCAACGGGCGCGATGCGCTGTTCGACCTGCGCCAGATTCCCCGCCTGCAGCCGCTGATGGAAATGCTGCGCGACTGGGTGCGCAGCAAGGACGATGCGCCCCGCATCCTGCAATTGCTGCCGCTGCCGTCGCGGCCATCCTCGGGGCGCGGCCCCATCCTCCATACGCGGCTTCGGCTGCGCTTCCTGCTGCCGGGGCTGGCAAGCCTGCGCTCCACCTTCGCGTCCTCGATGTCGGTCTCGCTCACTGCGCAGAGCGGCATGAACACCGGCACCTGGAACGAGCTGTCGCCCGAGGCGGCGGCCCGGCTGCGCCTGGCCATCGCCCAGAGCGAGGCCATGGCCTGGCGCCCGGAGGACGAGGCCTTGCTGCGCAGCGAGATGCGCGACACGGTGCTGGTCCATATCGAAAGCTGGGAGCGCATTGCCGAGCAGGTGCAACAGGAGAAGCTGGCTGCCATGGGGCGCCTGGTGGCCAGCGTGGCTCACCAGATCCGCAATCCGCTGGCGGCCATCAGCCAGGCCAGCGAACTGCTGGCCGAAACCAGCCGCCGGGCCGCGCGCCCGGGCGAGGCGGGGCGCGCGGAGGGCGACGTGGATGCGCGGCTGCTGCGCATCATCCACGACAATGTGCGCCGGCTCGACCAGGTGGTGTCGGACGTGCTGCAGATGTCGCGCCGCCCGCGCACCGAGCGCACCACCGTGGACCTGAACCAGGCGCTGCCGGAGATCGTCGGCCGCTGGCGGCTGGAGATGCGCGCCCGCTCCGCCAGCCACGACCCGGTCGGCGCGCGGCGCGTGCCGCGTCCGGCCGAGATCAACGCCAATGCCATCCGGCTCACGGTGGACGTGGCGCGCCCGGTCATCTTCGATGCCTCCCAGCTGCAACAGGTGCTTGGCAACCTGCTGGACAACGCCTGGCGCTATTGCAGCCGCCTGCCCGGGGCGATCCGCCTGCTGGCCCATGCGCTGGACCAGCACCATGCCGAGCTGATCGTCTGGAACGATGGCGTCGAGGTGTCGCGCGAGCACCAGCGCACCTTGTTCGAGCCCTTCTTTACCAGCAACGCCCAGGGCACCGGCCTCGGGCTGTTCATGGCGCGCGAGCTATGCGGCGCCAACGACGCCCAGGTGCGCTACGGCACCATTTCGATCGACGCGCTGCTGGCGCGGACCGGCATGCTGGCGCCAGCCGCACGCGATACACTGCCGGCCAAGGCCTTTGTCCTGACCTTGCGCATCGAAGCGCCGGACAGCACGGGTGGCTGAGCCGCGCCGGCACGCCCGGCCACCAGATCAGCACCTCGTTCAGTCACCGCCCCGACCCCATTTCGCCATTTCGTCACTTCGCCAGATCGCCAGACGCAGACCATGCCCCTCAAGACGCCAGGCCCCGACCCGATTCTCGTTATCGACGACGAGGCCGACCTGCGAGAACTGCTCGATATCTCGATCCGCCGCATGGGCCACGATGTGGTGCTGGCCGGCTCGCTGGCCGAGGCGCGCCAGCAGCTTGCCGCGCGCCGCTATAGCCTGGTACTGACCGACATGCGGCTGGGCGACGGGCTAGGCATCGATATCGTGCGCCAGCTCTCGAGCGCGCCGGAGCGGGTGCCGGTGGCCGTGATCACCGCCTACGGCAGCGCCGACAATGCCGTGGAGGCGCTCAAGGCGGGCGCCTTCGACTACATCGCCAAGCCGGTCTCGCTGGACCAGCTGCGCAGCCTGATCCTGAATGCGCTGGGGCGCCAGCAGCGTGACGGCGCCGAGGGTGCGCAGGGCGGTGACGGCGGCAGCGGGGCGCAGGAAACCGTGGACCGCGCCGTCAACCTGCTTCCCGGCCATTCTCCGGCCATGCACGAGGTGCGCCGCTCGCTCTCGCGGCTGGCGCGCAGCATGGCGCCGATCGTCATCAGCGGCGAGTCAGGCAGCGGCAAGGAGCGCGCGGCGCGTGCCATCCACGCGGTCAGCGCGCGCGCGGCGCATCCCTTTATCGCGGTCAATTGCGGTGCCATCCCCGAGACCCTGATGGAGTCGGAGTTCTTTGGCCATGTGAAGGGCGCCTTCACCGGGGCCGACGCCGAGCGCGGCGGCTTCTTCCAGGCTGCCAATGGCGGCACGCTGCTGCTCGACGAGGTGGCTGACCTGCCGCTGGCGATGCAGGTCAAGCTGCTGCGCGTGCTGCAGGAGCGGCGCGTGCGCAAGATCGGCGCGAGCCGCGAGGAGAGCGTGGACGTGCGGGTGCTGTGTGCCAGCCACAAGGATCTTTCCGCGATGGTCGCCTCCGGCCAGTTCCGCCAGGACCTGTTCTACCGCCTCAACGTGCTGGCGCTGCGCATGCCCACGCTGCGCGAGCGGCGCGAGGATATCCCGGTGCTGGCCAGCGCCATCCTGGAGCACCTGGCGGTGCGCTATGGCGATCCCCATCCCAAGCGGCTGGCGCCGGCCGCGCTGCAGCGGCTGTCCGACTATCCGTTCCCGGGCAATGTGCGCGAGCTGGAGAACCTGCTCGAGCGCGCCTACGCCTTCGCCGAGGGCAATACCATCGAGGTGGACGACCTGGGCCAGATGGATGCGGGCATGGGCCATTCGGCCATGCCACGCCCGCCCGCGCCGCACGCCTACCTGGCTTCGGCGGCTGTGCCGGCTGGCGCGCCGGCATCGTCCGGCTTGCGGCCCGACACCATGCAGGAGCTTGCCTACGATGCGCGCGCCGAATCCCGGGGCGGGGCGCAGCCCGATCTGTTTGCGCAACCCGCGGCGCCTCGCGCGGCGGAGGTGGCCGCAGACGCTTGCCGTGCCACCTTCCCGATCGATTTGCCCGGCCGGCTCGAAGCGCTCGAGCGCGACCTGATCCTGCAGGCGCTGCAGCAGACCGGCTTTAACCGGACCGCCGCCGCGCCGCTGCTGGGCCTGAGTTTTCGCCAGCTGCGCTACCGCATCCAGCAGCTTGGCATCCGCGAGGGCCGCGACGACCCGGCCGACGGTGCCGCCGAAACCAGCGAAGCGCTGCGCGACGGGCTGCTGGCGGCGGATGGAGATCGCGATGCCTGACCACGACCAAGCCGCCAAGCTTGCGCCGAACTCGCCATTTGTCCCCGACCCGGCTGGCTGGGTGCCCGCGGCGCGCCACGTGCCGTCACCCAATTTCGATGCCCGGCCCGCGCACATGCCGGTGGACCTGGTGGTGATCCACAACATCAGCCTGCCGCCCGGGCAGTTCGGCAGCGGCGATATCGAAGCCTTCTTCCTGAACCGTCTCGACCCATCCCGCCATCCGTTTTTCGAGACGATCTATCAAGTACAGGTGTCGGCGCATTTCCTGGTGACGCGCGGGGGGGAGCTGGTCCAGTTCGTGTCCTGCCTGGACCGCGCCTGGCACGCCGGCCAGTCCGAGTTCTTCGGCCGGCTCCGCTGCAACGACTTTTCCATCGGCATCGAGATCGAAGGCAGCGACGACCAGCCGTTCACGTTGGCCCAATACCACACCGCCGCGGCGCTGGTGCGTGCCCTGTTAGGCACCTATCCGGTACGGGCCGTGGCGGGGCACAGCGATATCGCGCCAGGGCGCAAGACGGATCCGGGACCACATTTTGACTGGACGGGTTTTGCCGCCGCAGCCGGCGTGGCGCCCGCACAACTGCCCTACCGCAAAGAACAGCCCTGAGGCAAGGGCTGCAAGCGAGGTCTAGGGGATAGCCGCGATCTGGGGAAAACCCTGATAAAGTCCGCGCCTATCGAAGAGGTCAGGTCAATCAAAAAAATTTCGCGTCACGGTGCGGTAACGAACCGTCGGGCGGATTCCCTTGCGTCTCTTGGGCTAGCGGGTATGGCGCAGCGCCGCATGCCATGCCGGCACTGGAATTCGCGCCAAAAAGGCGCTTGTCAAGACTGGTGAATCCGCCCCGTTTCACTATACTTAGTCCAGTTTTTCGCATCGACCACTAGATCTAGTGGTGCTTTCGGGGAGCCGGCCTAGGTGTGCAGTTACCGCCGCAGCAATGGCTGCGGTCCGCCGAAGGGCCGGCGCATCACAAGAGTCCCAGCAGAATCCAGCAATCGCAGCGCGCCCTCCCGGGTAAGACCGGCCGGCGTGTCCGAGCCTTTTTGCGCATTTTGCCCGGGACTCTTTGTCACTCATAAAACACGGGTCAGAACAGGAGTTCCTCATGCAGACAGCCCAGAACGAAATCTCCACCGGCGCAACTGGCGCCGGTGCAGCAGCGAACGCGCAGTCGAGCCCCGCTACTGCCGCCGCTGGCAGCTACCAGGACTACAAGATCATCCGACGTAACGGCGCCGTCGTGGCGTTCGAGCCGAGCAAGATCTCGGTCGCGGTGACCAAGGCCTTCCTCGCCGTCAACGGCGGGCAGGGTGCCGCTTCGGCGCGTGTGCGCGAAGTGGTCGAGCAAGTGACCCAGAATGTGGTCCGCGCGCTGTTGCGCAGCCGCCCTAACGGCGGCACCTTCCATATCGAAGACGTGCAGGATCACGTCGAGCTTGCGCTGATGCGCTCGGGCGAGCATGAAGTGGCCCGCGCCTACGTGCTGTACCGCGAGAAGCGCACCCAGGAACGCGCCCAGGCAAACGCCCAGGCGGTGGCCCGCGTGCAGGAAGGCGGCGCCACGTTCAACGTGACCGATGCGGGCGTGGCCCGCGTGCTGGACCTGGGCGCGCTGCATGGCCTGATCGACAACGCCTGCTCGGGCCTTGGCGATGCCGTCAGCGCCGAGCCGATCCTCAAGGAAACGCTGAAGAACCTGTACGACGGCGTGCCGATGACCCAGGTCTACGACTCCGCCATCCTGGCCGCGCGTACCCTGATCGAGAAGGACCCGGCCTACAGCCAGGTCACCGCGCGTATCCTGCTGCACACCATCCGCAAGGAAATCCTGGGCGCCGAAGTGACCCAGACCGAGATGGTGTCGCGCTACGCCGACTACTTCCCCAAGTTCATCGCGCGCGGCATCGAAGCCGAGCTGCTGGACGAGAAGCTGGCCACCTATGACCTGGCCCGCCTGGGCGCGGCACTGGACGCCCAGCGCGACTTCCAGTTCAACTACCTGGGCCTGCAGACCCTGTACGACCGCTACTTCCTGCACATCGACGAGACCCGCATCGAAATGCCGCAGGCATTCTTCATGCGCGTGGCGATGGGCCTGGCGCTGGGCGAGAAGGACCGCGAAGCCCGTGCCATCGAGTTCTACCAGCTGCTGTCGTCGTTCGACTTCATGTCATCCACGCCGACCCTGTTCAACTCGGGCACCCGCCGCTCGCAGCTGTCGTCGTGCTACCTGACCACCGTGTCGGACGACCTGGAAGGCATCTACGAGGCGCTGAAGGAAAACGCGCTGCTGTCGAAGTTCGCAGGCGGCCTGGGCAACGACTGGACCAATGTGCGCGCCCTCGGCTCGCACATCAAGGGCACCAACGGCAAGTCGCAAGGCGTGGTGCCGTTCCTGAAGGTGGTGAACGACACCGCCGTGGCGGTCAATCAAGGTGGCAAGCGCAAGGGCGCGGTCTGCGCCTACCTGGAAACCTGGCACCTGGACATCGAGGAATTCCTCGAGCTGCGCAAGAACACCGGCGACGATCGCCGCCGCACCCACGACATGAACACGGCGAACTGGATTCCCGACCTGTTCATGAAGCGCGTGATGGAAGCCGGCGAATGGACCCTGTTCTCGCCCGCCACCTGCCCGGACCTGCACGACCTGGTCGGCAAGGCATTCGAAGAAGCCTACCTGGGCTACGAAGCCAAGGCCGCCCGCGGCGAGCTCAAGCTGTTCAAGAAGATCCCCGCCATGCAGCTGTGGCGCAAGATGCTGGGCATGCTGTTCGAGACCGGCCATCCCTGGATCACCTTCAAGGATCCGTGCAACATCCGCAGCCCGCAGCAGCACGTGGGCGTGGTGCACAGCTCCAACCTGTGCACGGAAATCACGCTCAACACCAACGACAGCGAGATCGCCGTTTGCAACCTGGGTTCGGTGAACCTGGTCGCCCACCTGAAGCAACAGGCCGACGGCACCCAGGTGCTCGACCACGCCAAGCTCGAGAAGACCATCCGCACCGCGATGCGCATGCTCGACAACGTGATCGACATCAACTACTACGCGGTCGAGAAGGCACGCAACTCCAACCTGCGCCATCGCCCGGTCGGCATGGGCATCATGGGCTTCCAGGACTGCCTGCACATGCTGCGCCTGCCGTACGCCAGCGACGCCGCGGTGCAGTTCGCCGACACCTCGATGGAAGCGGTGTGCTACTACGCCTACCGCGCCTCCAGCGAGCTGGCGGAAGAACGCGGGCGCTACAGCACCTATGAAGGCTCGCTGTGGGATCGTGGCATCCTGCCGCAGGACTCGCTCAAGCTGCTGGCCGAAGAGCGCGGCGGCTACCTGGAAGTGGATCACTCCTCGACCATGGACTGGGACAGCCTGCGCGCGCGCATCAAGCAGCACGGCATGCGCAACTCGAACTGCATCGCGATCGCGCCGACGGCAACGATCTCGAACATCATCGGCGTGTCGGCCTGCATCGAACCGACCTTCCAGAACCTGTACGTCAAGTCCAACCTGTCGGGCGAGTTCACGGTGGTCAACGACTACCTGGTGCGCGACCTGAAGGCACGTGGCCTGTGGGACGAAGTCATGGTCGCCGACCTGAAGTACTTCGACGGCAAGCTGGCCCGCATCGACCGCATCCCGCAAGACCTGCGCGACATCTACGCGACGGCCTTCGAAGTCGAGCCGAGCTGGCTGGTGGAAGCCGCCAGCCGCCGCCAGAAGTGGATCGACCAGGCGCAGTCCCTGAACATCTACATGGCCGGCGCCTCGGGCAAGAAGCTGGACGACACCTACAAGCTGGCCTGGCTGCGCGGCCTGAAGACCACGTACTACCTGCGCACGATGGCAGCCACGCACGTGGAGAAGTCCACCGTGTCGCGCGGCTCGCTCAACGCCGTGTCGTCGGGTAGCGACGGCGGCATCAGCGCCGCCGGCATCGACCAGGCCGCCGCCTCCGCACCGGCCATGCCGGAAGCCGAAGGCGCGGTCTGCACGATGCGCCCGGGCGACGCCGGTTTCGACGAGTGCGAAGCCTGCCAGTAAGTCATTACCTGCCCTGATCCTCGCCGCGCCGCTCGCGCGGCGAGGACAGCGGCAAACCAAAGCATTCCACGGAGAACCACACCATGCTGAGCTGGGACGACGACGTTCAAGCCACCCCGCAGGCTGCCCCGCAGCCCGCGCCGAATCCCACCGCCACGCCTGCTGCCGCACGCTCTGTCGACCAGCACGGCGTGCTGCCGCCGGCCGCCACGCAGCCGGCCGCCACGGGTATCCTCGGCAACCTGCCGGCGTCCGACGCGCCGACGGACCGCCGCGTGAACGCCGCCGACAAGCGCGTCATCAATGGCTCGACCGACGTCAACCAGCTGGTGCCGTTCAAGTACAAGTGGGCCTGGGAAAAATACCTGGCCGGCTGCGCCAACCACTGGATGCCGCAGGAAATCAACATGTCGCGCGACATCGCGCTGTGGAAGGACCCGAACGGCCTGACCGAAGACGAGCGCCGCGTGATCAAGCGCAACCTCGGCTTCTTCGTGACCGCCGACTCGCTGGCCGCCAACAACATCGTGCTGGGCACCTACCGCCAGATCACCGCGCCGGAATGCCGCCAGTACCTGCTGCGCCAGGCCTTCGAAGAAGCGATCCACACGCACGCCTACCAGTACATCGTGGAGTCGCTCGGCCTCAATGAAGCCGAGATCTTCAATGCGTACCACGAAGTGCAGTCGATCCGCGACAAGGATGAGTTCCTGATCCCGTTCATCGACACGCTGACCGACCCGGCCTTCAAGACCGGCACGCCCGAGAACGACCAGAAGCTGCTCAAGTCGCTGATCGTGTTCGCCTGCATCATGGAAGGCCTGTTCTTCTACGTGGGCTTCACGCAGATCCTGGCCATGGGCCGCCAGAACAAGATGACCGGCGCCGCCGAGCAGTACCAGTACATCCTGCGCGACGAGTCCCTGCACTGCAACTTCGGCATCGACCTGATCAACCAGATCAAGCTCGAGAATCCGCACCTGTGGACCGCCGAGTTCAAGGAAGAGATCACCGCGCTGTTCAAGAAGGCCGTGGACCTCGAATACCGCTACGCCGAGGACACCATGCCGCGCGGCGTGCTGGGCCTGAACGCACCGATGTTCAAGGGCTACCTGCGCTTCATCTGCAACCGCCGCTGCCAGCAGATCGGCCTCGAGCAGCTGTTCCCGAACGAGGAAAACCCGTTCCCGTGGATGAGCGAGATGATCGACCTGAAGAAGGAACGCAACTTCTTCGAGACGCGCGTCATCGAGTATCAGACCGGTGGGGCGTTGTCCTGGGATTGAGTTTTTCCGCCGAGCGGTGAATGCCGCCACGCAGAAAGAAAAAAGCTCCTTCGGGAGCTTTTTTCTTTGCGCTTGCATAGGCGATCAAGGATCAGCCGTGCGGGCCAGCATCAGCCCGCAATCCGTCTCAACGCTTCCTCGATCGCCCGTGTCTCGCTCGGCCGCACCAGGCGCGCCACCTCCACGCCGTCGCGCATGAACACCAGCGTGGGCCATAGCTTGATCCGGAACGAGCGGCCGAGCGGCTTGCCGCTGCCGTCCTCGACCTTGATGTGGGCGACGTCCGGATGGCTGGCCATGGCGCTGGCCAGGTGGGGCTGCGCCCGCATGCAGTAGCCGCACCAGGGCGCGCCGAACTCGATCACGGCCGGGCCTTTGATGGCGTCGATTTCGGCCCGGGCCGGCTCGCGCAGGCCATACACATCGGTCATCGTCATGGGAAATCCTCTCGCCTGTCCAAATGGGCATGCACGGATTGTATGACCGCGGCTGGCTGCAACGGATCCTGCTGTCAGGCCCGCGAGCCCTGCGGTATCTCGGGGGCCGCAGGCTTGCCCCAGCGCACCGTGGCCAGCAACGATGCCGCCACGATCAGCCCGCCGCCGATCCACGCCGTGGCCGAGATGCTCTCTGCCAGCCACAGGCTGGCGAACAGTGCGCCGAAGGCGGGCTCGCTGCCCATCAGCAGCGCCACCCGCGTGGGGCTGCTGCGCCGGATGGCATAGTTCTGGGCGAAGAAGGCGAATAGCGTGCAGGCGGCGACCAGCCACAGCACACAGCTCCAGAACGCAGCGTGGCCGGAGAACGACGGCAGGGGCTGCCACTGCGCGGGCACCAGCGTCAGTGCCACGGCCGCGCTGCCGAGGGCGACCACGCCGGATTGCACCGCCGTCATCGTCAGCGCCGGCATGGACCGGCCCCGCACCAGCCGCTTGGTCGCGCAGACCATCAGCGCGCGCAGTACGGCGGCGGCCAGGATCAGCCCGTCGCCAAGGTTGAACCCCAGTTCGCCGTGGCCGGCCAGCAGCCACGCGCCTAGCAGGGAGAGCGCCACCGCCGCCCATTCGATGCGGCTTGGACGGCGCTTGAGCAGCAGCCACTCCGCCAGCGGTGTCAGCACCACGCACAGGCTGATCAGGAAGGCGGCGTTGGAGGCGCGCGTTAGCAGCACGCCGAAGGTTTCGCACAGGAAGATGCCGAGCAGCAGCACACCGGTGCCCAGCACCCCGCGCAGGGTGGCGGCGTCGGTGCGGCGCAGCCCGGCCAGCGTGGGCGAGAGCACCACGAAGGTGATGCCAAAGCGCAGCGTCAGCAGGCCGAGTACCGGGTAGAAGACCAGTGCGCTCTTGACGATGCCGTAGCTGCTGCCCCAGACCACGGCGACCGCGAGCAGCATCAGGTCGGACAGCAGTAACAGCTTTTTTGGCGCGGGCATGGTGGACCTTGTGCGTTCGGTCCTGCATTGTGCCGCTTTGCATCCACGGCGATAATCGGGTCGGAATGCAAAGCCTTTATGCCGCATATGCATTAATCCGCCTCTGCCCGCCGCGAGCCGCCTCATGAACCAAGCTGATCTCTTTGCCTTGCTGCCCGACATGGCGGTGTTCGCGCGCGTGGTCGACGCGGGCAATTTTTCTGTCGCCGCGCGCCAGCTTGGCAGCACGCCATCCACCGTCAGCCGCCAGATCAAGCGTCTGGAGGAGGCATTGGCCACACGCTTGCTGGAGCGCTCGACCCGCAAGGTGCGCATGACGGAATCGGGCGCCGAGGTGTACCGCTATTGCCGCGACGTGGTGAGCGCCGCGGCGGGGGCGATGGACGCCGCCGGCCATGTGGTGGGCAGGCCGCAGGGCAGGGTCAGCGTCAGCGCGCCGACTGCATTTGCCAAGACGGTGATCCATCCGCTGGTACCGGCTTTCCTGCAGGCTTATCCGGAAGTGGACCTGCAGTTGCTGTTTACCGACCACGAGACCGATCCCCTTGCCGACGACCTCGACCTGGTGATCCGGCTGACCGAGCACCCGCCGCCCGGCTTGGCCGGGCGGCGCCTGGGCGCGGTGCGCTGGGTGCTGTGCGCCTCGCCCGCCTATCTGCGTGCGCGCGGCACGCCGGCGCAGCCGCGCGATCTGGCGGAGCATGATTGCCTGTACCTGGGGGAAACCGCCGACGACAACCGCTGGCGCTTGCGTCGCGACACCGAGACGCAGACCGTGACGGTGAGCGGGCGCTATGTCGCCAACCACGCCGGCGCGCGGCTGGAAGCGGCGCAGCAGGATCTTGGCATCGCCAGCCTGCCCGAGTTCACCGCGGCCCTTGCCTTGCAGGCGGGCGAACTGGTGCAGGTGTTGCCAGACTGGGAATTGCAGGCACGCGCCTATGTGGGGACGGTGTGGCTGCTCTATCCGCCCAACCGCTTCCTGCCGCCCAAGGTGCGGGCATTGATCGATTACCTGGCCGCGCACATCGGCAGCGCGGGCTGACTTGCCGCTCAGCGTGCGCCGGCCGGCCCCTGCTGCGAGCGCTGGTAGTCGCCCGGGGATATGCCTACCAGCCTGGTGAAATCTCGCGTCAGGTGGGCCTGGTCGAAGTAGCCGAGCTCGGCGGCGAGCTGCGCCAGCCCGACCGGCTCGCCGCGCGCGAGCTGCCATGCCGCCTCTTGCAGGCGGTAGCGGCGCAGCACCCACTTGGGCGATACGCCCACGTAGTCCTGGAACAACCGTTGCAAGGCGCGCACGCCCATGCCGGCATGCTGCGCCAGCGACTCCACGCTGGCGGGTCCTTCGGCGCTGGCGGCATGCGCGACGATGGCCTGCAGTTGATCCACGATGGGGTCGGGCGGCGGCAGCGCGCCGCCCAACAGCGCTTCGGCGGCGCGCACCATGGCTTCGTCGCCGCCGGCAGCCAGCACCAGCATTTCGGCGCGGTGTGCGTCGCATGACAGCAGCGTGCGCGCCGGACGCGTGGTGTCGGTCAGCGCGCAGACGGGCTCGTCCAGCAAGGGGCGCAGGCCGCCTACGCGAAAGCGCACGCCGAGCACATGGCCGGCACCTTCCAGCGTGCGGTCGAACACGCCGCGCACCACGCCGAAGAGCGCTGTCTGGCCGCGGTCGAATACCAGGTTGGCGTTCGGATAGGGCAGCACGCGCTGCACCTGCGGCGGGTGTCCCGCCAGGTCCCACTCGACGATCCAGTAATGCTCGACAAAGGGCGCCAGCGCCGCCGACGGCAGGTAACGGCCGAGGCGGATGCGCCGTTGCGTGCCGAGCGGGTCGACAATGCCCTTGGGCGCAGCGGTGACGGGCGCGTGCGTGTCGCGTTTTTCCAATCGGGGCATGGGGATATCGGTGTAAAACTACGGGCTGCGGCAGGCACGCAAGATGCGCAAGATGCCCAAGATGCGCAAGATGAACGAAATTCTATCGGAGACCACCATGACCGTAACCCATTACACCGGCGGCTGCCATTGCGGCGCCGTGCGCTACGCAGTGGATGTCGACCTGGCCGGCGCCATCGAGTGCAATTGCTCGCTGTGCAGCAAGCGCGGCTTCATCTGGTCGTTCACGCCGGCAGATAGATTCACGCTGACCGACGGTGCGCAGGCCACGCGCACCTACAAGTTCAACAAGCATGTGATCGACCATCGCTTCTGCGAAACCTGCGGCGTGGAAGCCTACGCGCTGGGCAGCATGCCGGATGGCTCGGCCGTGGCGGCGATCAATGTGCGGTGCCTCGACGGCGTCGACCTGGCGCAGCTCCAGCCTAAGAAAGTCGACGGCGCCAGCGCTTGATCCGCGAGGGGCGCGCTTCACAGCGCCCCTCGCCCTGATTTGCACGGTTTTCCCCCGGAGCCAATGCCATGTCCCAGCCCGAACTGACCCTGTTCCATTCGCCCAATACGCGTTCCACCGGCGCGCTGATCCTGCTTGAGGAGCTCGGCGTGCCGTATCGTCTCCACCCCCTCAATATGAAGGCCGGCGAGCAACGCGAGCCGGCTTACCTGGCCATCAATCCGATGGGCAAGGTGCCGGCCATCCGCTATGGCGATGCGCTGGTGACGGAGCAGGCGGCCGTGTTCATCTTCCTGGCCGACCTGTTCCAGCAGGCGAGGCTGGCGCCCGCGCTGACCGATCCGCTGCGCGGGCCTTACCTGCGCTGGATGGTGTTCTACGGTTCCTGCTTCGAGCCGGCGCTGGTGGACCGCTCGCAGCAGCGCGAGACGCCGCGCGCGATGTGCCCTTACGGCGATTACGACACCACCATCGGCACGCTGCTGGGCCAGCTGGAAAAAGGCCCCTACCTGCTGGGCGACACCTTCACCGCGGCCGACGTGCTGTGGGGCACCGCGCTGACCTGGACCACCATGTTCAAGCTGGTCGAAGCGACGCCGGTGGTGCAGGCTTATATCGACCGCATCAACGCGCGCCCGGCGGTGGCGCGGGCGCGTGCCATCGATGCGAAGCTGGCAGCAGAGCAGGGCGGCTGAGCGAGCGCCGCGCTTATAGCTCCAGCACGATCCGCTGGCATTTCGCGCGCGAGCAGCAGGCCATCATCTTGGTGTTGGCCTCGCGCTCCGCGCGCGTGAGCACCACGTCGCGGTGGTCGATTTCGCCGGCCAGCACGCGCACCTCGCAGGAGCCGCACAGGCCTTCCTCGCAATCGCTTTGCATGTCGATGTTGGCGGCGCGCAGCGCGGCCAGCAGCGTCTGGCCCGGGGCGACCGCGACGACAATGCCGGAGTCCTTCAGCACGGCTTCGAACGCTTGCTCCTGGCCGGGATCCAGCGTGGCCAGCGCCGACTCGAAATGCTCGATGCGCAGCGCATCGCCGGGCCAGCCGGCGCACTGTTCCTGCAGTGCTGCCAGCATGCGCGCGGGGCCGCAGGCGTAGATCTGCGTATCCGCCTGGGGCTGCCCGAGCAGGCTGGCGAAATCGTTGCGCTGGCCTTCATCCTTGGCGTAGACATGCAGGCGATTGCCGTGCAGCGCGATGAGCTCGTCGAGCAGCGCCATGGACGCACGCGAGCGCCCGCTGTAGTGCAAGGCGTAGTCCATGCCGAGCGCCTTGGCGCGCCGCGCCATGGCGCTGACGGGCGTGATGCCGATGCCCCCGGCGATCAGGATCAGCTTGCCCGCGGCCTCATCCATCCGGAAATGGTTGCGCGGGCCGCGGATCTTCAGGCGGTCGCCGGCCTTGACGCTGTCATGCACCCAAGCGGAGCCGCCACGGCCTTGCGCTTCGCGCAGCACGGCGATCTCCAGCGCGCCGCTGTCGTCCGGGTCGCCGCAAAGGGAGTATTGCCGCGACAGACCGGTGCCTGCGCATTCCACATCGATGTGCGAGCCCGGCGCCCAGCGCGGCATCGGCTTGCCATCGGGCGACACCAGCCGCAGCCGGACAATGCCCTCGGCCGCCTGGGTCACGCTGGCCACCACCACCGGCCGGCTGATTGCATGCCCCAAAGGCTCGCCAATGCGCACCGGCACTTGTACGTCCAGCAGCGCGGGGTTGGCGCGCTCGGGGTTTTGCTTCGGGTCCCATTCCACCCACACGTGCTCGGGCCCGCGGAACGAGGTGTTCGGCACGTAGCTGAATCGCTGCTCTGCCAGGCGCATATGGGGCAGGCGCCGCGTGAGCTCCTCCAGGAAGACCTGCATCTCCATGCGCGCCAGGTTCTTGCCCATGCACTGGTGCGAGCCGTAGCCGAAGGTGAGTTGGTCGCTGGCGTTCTCGCGGCGGATGTCGAAGAGATCCGCATCGGCGAAGTGCCGCTCGTCGTGGTTGGCCGAGGACGTCACGATCAGCAGCTTGGCGCCGGCGGGAATGTCGACGCCGCCTACCTGCACGTCGCGCGTGGCCAGGCGCCGCCAGGCCGCCACCGAGCCGTTGTGCCGCAGGCATTCCTCTACCGCGTTCGGGATCAGGCCCGGGTCTTCGCAGATCTCCTGCCAGGCGCGCGGATGCTGCAGCAGCAGCTTCATGGCATTGGCCGTGGCGTTGGCCGTGGTTTCATGCGCGGCGACAATGCCGGCCATCATCATCGAGTGCAGGTAGGAGTCGGTGACGATCTCCGGATACTCCACCTGCTTGCGGATGCCATAGCGCATCCAGCCCGGGCCGGACGGGTCCTGCCGCATCTTGTCGAGGATCTTGCCCGCCAGCTGCCAGAAGTTGCCCACGGCGTGCGCGACTTCGACCTGCTCCTGCGGCCTGGGCCGGCCCCAGGTATTGACGGTATGCGCGATGGAGTATTTGCGCAGCAGGTCCATGTCTTCCTCGGGCACGCCGAGAAAATGCAGGGCCACGGTCAGCGGCACTTCCCACAGCATCTGGTCGACCAGGTCGGCGCGGCCGTCGTCGACAAAGCGGTCGACATACTCGCGCGCGAGCTTGCGCACCATGGGCTCGTGATGCTTGAGTTCCTCTGGCGTAAACGGCGCCATCAGCACGCGGCGGCGCGGCATGTGCGCAGGCTCGTCTTCGTTGACCAGCGTGCGGTTCATGGCGTAGCCGTAGGACGCCAGCACGGCGTTGGCTTCCGGCCCCGTCGGCGTGATCTTCTCCAGCGCGATGGAGGGGCTGAAGGTGAGGTTGTCGCGGAAGATCGCCTTGATGTCGTCGTAGCGCGTCACCACCCAGTAGCCCAGCTTGGGGCTGTAGAAGACCGGCTCCTGCTCGCGCGCCCAGCGCACGTACTCGGGCGGGTCCTGCTGGTAGCCATCCTCGAAGGGATCGAAGCTGGCCGCGCCCGGGCTGACCGGGCAGCCGGTGGGCGAGCGCAGCGCTGTCAGCAAGCGATGGTCAACGGGACATCCCGAGGCGTGTGGATTGGGGGTGGCGTTGGCCATGCTTGTTGCTCCGTGTTCTCGTTTGCGGGGAGGGGGGCGGGTGCGGTGCGCCGCGGTTACTCCAGCGTGATCTTCAGGTCGCGGATCAGCTTGTGCCAGCGCGTGGTCTCGCTGCGCAGCAGTTCGGCGTATTGCGCGGGCGTGTTGCCGACCGGTTCCACGCCGAAGTCCACCAGCCGCTTGTTCACGCCCGGGTCCTTGATCGCGGCCACCACCTGCTTGTTCAGCGTGGCGACGATCTCCGGCGGCGTGGCGGCCGGCACCACCATGCCCACCAGCGCGGCGGCCTCCACGTTCTTGTAGCCTGCCTCGGCAAAGGTCGGCACGTCCGGCAACTGGGGCAGGCGGGTCGGGTTGGCCACGGCCAGCGCCTTGACCTTGCCGCCCTTGATGAAACCCGCGCCCGCGGCCAGGTCGACCATCATGGCCGGGACCTGGCCGCCGGCCACGTCGGCCAGCGCGGGCGCCGCGCCGCGATAGGGCGCGTGGACCATGTTCAGCCCGGCCTCCACCTTGAGCAGTTCCATGGCGAGATGGTGCGGGCTGCCGGCACCGGCCGAGGCGTAGTCGATGCCGCCCGGCTTGGATTTGGCGCGGGCGACGAACTCCTGCACGGTGTTGACGTTCATGCCCGGGCCCACCACCAGGATCATCGGAAAGCGGCCCAGCAAGGTGACTGGCGCCAGGTCCTTGACCGGGTTGTAGGAAAGCGTCTTGTACAACGCCGGGTTGAACACCAGCGTGCCGTTGTCCGCCGACAGCACGGTGTAGCCGTCTGCCGGCGCGCGTGCGGTTTCCGCTGCGCCGATCGCGGTATTGCCGCCCGGCTTGTTGTCCACCAGCACGGGCTGGCCAAGCCGGGCCGAGAGGACCTGGCCGATGGAGCGCGCCAGGAAGTCCGAGCCGCCGCCGGCTGCGTACGGCACGATCCAGCGCACCGGCTTGGTGGGGTAGGCCGGCTCGGCGGCAGCGGTGGCCGCCAGCATGGGAATGGCGGCCAGGCCAAGGCCTGCGGCGATGCATTTGCGAATGGTGATCATCTTGTCTCCTGTTCCCGTTTGGGTGCCGGTCGAGGCGTGGCGCGGTCCGGCGTTGTTATGCGTAAATGATATACGCATTGCGTAATATGGCGATGCGGGTTAACGTGGGATTGATGCCGCCGCGCCATGCACAGCACTAGAATCTCCGCCCATGAAGACAAGAACCAACCCAAGCGCCTCACGCACCTCACGCACCTCAGGCACCTCGGGCGATCCCGCTGATCCCGCCGACGCCGCCATGCCCGCTGAACCGCCGGCGCGCGAGCGCCGCCAGCGCGTGCAATCGGCGCAGACCGGCATGACGGTGCTCAAGGGCCTGGCCAACCTTGGCGGGCGCGCCAGCCTGACCGCGCTGGCTGCGCATATCGGCGAGAGCCCGGCCAAGGTGCACCGCTACCTGGCCAGCCTGATCGACGAGGGGCTGGTGGCGCAGGCGTCGGCATCGCAGCAGTATTTTCTGGGCGTGGAGGCCATGCTGATCGGCCTGGCAGCGATGCGGCAGGTCGATCCGATCCGGATCGCCGAGCCGTCGCTGGTCCGCCTGCGCGAGAGCCTGGACGTGACCTGCTTTGTGGCGGTGATGGGCAACAAGGGCCCGACCATCGTGCGCTTCGAGGAGCCGGGGCTGCCCGTGACGGTCAATGTGCGGGTGGGTTCGGTGATGCCGATGCTGTGGTCGGCCACGGGCCGCGCGCTGCTGGGCTTGCTGGACGAGCCGCGGGTGCGGGCGATGGCGGAAGAAGAACTCGCGGCGGCGCCGGCGGACCTGCGCGCGCAACTCGATCGCGATGACCCCATCGGCGTGCTGCGCAGCGAAGTGCAAGCCGCCGGGTGCGCGGTGGTGCGCGATACCAACCTGAAAGGCATCAGCGCCGTGGCGGCGCCGCTGTATGACTACACGGGCCGCATCTGCGCGGTGCTCACCGCGCTGGGTGCCAGCGGCGGCTTCGATGCGTCGATGCATGGGCCCATCGCCGTGGCTGTGCGCCATGAGGCACAGGTCGCCAGCAGATTGCTGGGCTACGGCGCGGCGCCGCCGGGCGGCGCCGCCTGAATCCAGGTTGAACCGGCCTGGGCGGCCCGCTGACGCGCTGGCTTACAGCTTGCGTTCGCCGCCGAGCGCGGCGGTCAGGTCCGACAGCAGGTTGGCCAGTTCGCCGGCCATCATGGTGAAGTCACCGTCGAAGCGTTCTTCGTCGTCGCGGGCGCTCGGGTCGGCCTGCTCCTTGATCACGTCCAGCGGGGCCACGCGCTTGATGGTCAGCGACTCGGTGAGCACGAAGGACACGCGGTCGTTCCAGGTCATCGCCAGGCGCGTGCAGCGCTTGCCGGCGGCAATGTGGCGGCGCAGGTCCTCGGCATCCAGCGGATGGCGCACATAACGCACCGTGGCCTTGCTCTCGGCGCTGGATTGCAGCTCCATTTCCTGGTCGAGGGTGAAGCCGGCCGGGGCCGTGTCGGTGGCCAGCCAGTCGGTCATGGCGGTGACCGGCGACTGGTTCACATGCAGGTTGTCCAGCGGCAGCGGGTCGATGGCCTTGAACAGCAGGCCGCGCACTTCGTCGGCCTTGGCCGGGGAGGCTGCGTCGATGGCGAGCCAGCCATTGACCGGGTCGATCCACACGCGGGTGTCGCGCCGGATGCTGAACGCGCGTGGCAGCAGTTCTTCGGTGACCTGCTCCTTGAGCTCGCGCATCTGCTTGCGGCCCGGCTTGAAGCCTTGCTGCTCTTCCAGCTCCACGGCGCGGGCCTTGGTGACCTGGTTGACCACGGTGGACGGCAGCAGCTTCTTTTCGGTGCGCATGGTCAGCAGCAACTGCTTGCCGACCTGGTGGACGAGCGCGCCGTTGTCACGCGGCGAGGCCCAGCCCTGGGTTTGCATCTCCAGGCTGGTGCCAGGGAAAAATGCGTGGCGCGCCAGGCATTCCTCGACCTCTTCGGCGGCGAGGGACCACGGTGCGGACAGACGGTGCAGCTGGAGATTCTTGAACCACATGTGAATTCGGCCAAAGGGACGGATTCTAGCCGGTTAGCGTGGCGCATGCGGTAACAATGCGTGAGGGAGTTTGGCCGGTGTGGCGGCGCCGTGGCAGCAGGGCCGGAAAAAGTCAGGGGCCGGGCTGCCTTCGCAACCCGGCCCCCCGCATGTGGGCCGGCGCCAGGCCGGCACGCGGCGCGGCCTCAGATGTCGAGCTTGCTGATCTTGGAGCCTTCCAGGCTCACGCCGGCCATCAGGCCTGCATTGGTGACCACGAAGCCAACCACGGGCTGCTGGGCGGTATTGGTGTCCAGGGTGCCATTGGCGCCAATCTTGGCCAGCGCCACGGTAGCGTCCACGCCGGCGGTCCAGCCGCTGCTGGCGACGAACTTGTCGAATGCATCCTGCGTAATGAACATCAGGATGACGGCCTTGGACTGCGCCCCGAACTGAAAGCCGAACGAGCCCGTGATGAGACGGTAATAGCCACGGTTGGCGCCCCCCGCGCGCAGTGCGCCATCGCCATATTCGCCGCCCACGAAGAAGCCGGCCGAGAGGACGTTGGGGAAGACCAGGATGCCGCGCGCGCGGTTGGCGAGCTCGCGCGAGCCCTTCGCCGTCTCGTACAGCTTGTTGAGCGCACCATCCACGCCGCCATCGATCTCGCGGCGCTTGGCGGACTTGTCGGTGGGTGCGTTGGGTGTGGTCGTACACGCGCCCAGCAGGCCCGAACTTGCCACCACCAGTCCAGCCCCTACCGTCAGAAACGATCTGCGTTCCATGCTCACTCTCCTGATTGTTTTACCTCTCACTGCACCGGATACCCCGGAGCCACTCTACGCACGTCACATTAAGGATAGGCGTAATCGGCACTTGTAGAAATGTGAAATCATGTGGCCAGCCGGGTCATGGGGTTTTCCCCGAATGCCGATGGACCTCTCCCCGCTTCTGTAAAATATACAAAGCACGCGCGCGGAATGCTGTAGGACGGGGGCTGCATTTTTGAGCGTGCCTGTCCTACATGGCGGCGGCGGCTTTGTCGGGCGCATTCCCGGCAGTCCAGGAACCCCGGCGTGCGCCGCAGGTCCATGCAACATGAAATCCGTTCTCGCTCTCATCCCCGTTACGCTGCTGGCAGCAGCCTGCGCCTCGCGCGCGCCCGCCGATCCGCAAGCCGTCAGTGAAGCCAACGAGCAGTGGCAGTCCCTGCGTGCCGCCTATACCACTTGCGCCAAGGACCAGGCCGATGCCGGCATGGCCAGCAGCGCCTCTGCGCAGGATCTCACCAGCGCGGCGCTCAAGGCGTGTCGGCCCCGGCTCGACGCCATGCACACGGCGTTTCGCGATTACCTGGATGCACAGATGGTGTCCTCGCATGGGCGCGATGGCGCTCGCCAGGCCGCTGACCGGGTGAGCCAGGATACCGAAGCCAAGACCCGCAACTACCTGGTCCGCTATGTCGAGCGGGAGCGCTATACCGCCAAGGCGCAATAGCGCGGCGAGGCCTGCGCTTGCGCTCCGATTGCACCGCGGTTGGGGGCTCCGGCACGGCTGTGGTGTAATGCGCGGGCGCTGGCGCGCATTCCTGCTTCGTACCTGCTCACCAGGCCGTCGCGCCCCACCCACCACCTTATTGCGGTCCCTTCCCGATGACTCTTTCCCCCGAACGCTTGCAACTTGCCCACGAGCGTTTTCTCGCCGACAACCCCGAAGTGGTGGCGCTGCTCAAGTTCATCACCCCGCGCCACGCGCACGCAGTCGGCATGAGCGTGGAAGCCTTCCAGCTCTCGGAGCTCGAGCGCGCCATCGGCCGCGAAGCCAGGCTCCGGGGCCTCACCGCCGAGGCGCTGCTGCTGGTGTACCTGGGCGAGCGCGCGGCGCCGGCGCCGCGGCGCTAGATGCGCTAGCCGCTGGCATTCCCGGTGCCGGTCTTGCCGTGCGCCGGGCTCAGGAACGCCCAGGCGCATGCTGCCCCGCCGGCAGCCAGCAGCGCCGACAGCAGCATGACCCAGCGAAATCCTGCCACGAAGGCTCCGTCCACCGCCCGCCGGACGGCCGCTTTTACCTGCGGGTCCGTGGCCGCCGGCAGCACGATGGCGGCGAGTTTCGCACGTTGCGCCTGCACGGACCGCGCCACCTGCACTGGCACCGCGCCGCTGGCGACCGACTGGCCAAGGGCGCCGTCCAGCCGGTAGTCGAACACGCCTGCCATCACGATCCCCAGCATGGCAATCGCCAGCAGCGTGGCCACGCGTGCCGCCGCATTGTTGATGCCGGACGCCGTGCCCGCCGAGCCAAGCGGCACGGCGTTCATGACAGTGGTGGTCAGCGGCGCCACGCTGATCGTCATGCCCGCGCCGAGCACCAGCACCGCGGGAAAGAAGGTCAGCCAGTAGCTGCCGCCGCTGGCGGCGGCGCCGGGCAATGCAAACAGCGCGAAACCCGCTGCCGCTACCAGCGGGCCCACGATCAGCGGCTTGCGTGCGCCATGCCGGTCCACCAGCCCGCCGGCCCAGCCGGACAGCAGGAACATCAGCAGGATGAACGGCAGCAGGGCAGCGCCGGCCTGCGTCGACGAATAGCCCCGCACCTGGATCAGGTTGAGCGGGAAGAAGAACAGGCCGCCGCCCAGCGCCGCGTAGAGCAGCAAGGTGAGCAGGTTGGCACCCAGGAAAGCGCGCGAGCGGAACAGCGCGGGCGGCATCACAGGGTTGGCCACGCGGGCCTCCACCAGCACGAACAACCCGAGCGCAACGAGGCCGGCGGCAGACGGCATCCACACGGCCGGGTGGCTCCAGCCCCGCGCCGGTGACTCGATCAGTCCGTAGACCACGCCACCCAGCCCCAACGCTGCGAGCAGGCTGCCGGGCCAGTCGAGTCCACCGGGATGCTGCGGTGCGCGGCTTTCCGGCACGCGCCAGAACACGATGGCCAGCACCGCCGCCGCCAGTGGCAGGTTGACCAGGAAGGCCGCGCGCCACGACAGATGCTCGATCAGCCAGCCGCCCACCACGGGCCCGAGCGCGGTGGTCATGGCGGTGGCGCCGGACCAGGTGCCGATGGCCTTGCCCCGCCGGCTCGCATCGAACGAGGCCGTCAGCAACGCCAGGCTGCCTGGCACCAGCAACGCCGCGCCCACGCCCTGCGCGGCCCGCGCGGCGACCAGGTGGCCGATGTTGCCGGCCAGCCCGCACCAGGCCGAGCTGGCTGCGAAAACCGCCACGCCCAGCGCAAACACGCGACGGCGCCCGAAGCGGTCACC
The DNA here is from genome assembly GCF_014170355.1 of Cupriavidus sp. UME77. Classification (NCBI taxonomy): domain Bacteria; kingdom Pseudomonadati; phylum Pseudomonadota; class Betaproteobacteria; order Burkholderiales; family Burkholderiaceae; genus Cupriavidus; species Cupriavidus sp. UME77. The sequence goes on along the minus strand of NZ_LZZU01000096.1, from coordinate 14,147 downwards.
GCAGGCGCCGCCCACCAGCAGCAAGGCCGCCAGTAGCAACGCATAGGCTTCCACCACCCACTGCATGCCGCCCAGGCTCGCGTCGAAATCCTTTTGCAGCGCGGGCAGGGCCACGTTGACCACGGTGCCATCGATGAAGGCCATGCTCGACGCCAGGATGGTGGCGGCCAGCACCCACGGTTCGTCGGCCCTGGCGCAGGGTGGCCCGCCAGGGGCGGCGCGCAGCATTGCGTCGTCGCACGGGCTCTGGGCCAGCGGCGTGGTGGGCATGCTCAGCGCTGGCTGTGCGGGCCTGTCATGCCACCGCCGGGCCGGCCGGCTCCAGCGGATGCAGCTCGCCCAGCATGGTCGGGATCAGTTCGGACACCGTTGGGTGGATATGCATGGCGCGCTGGACCACCGTGTACGGCGCGCACGCATACATCGCGTCGAGGATGCAATGAATCACCTCGTCGCCGCCCACGCCCAGCACCGCCGCGCCAAGGATCTCGCGGCTGTCGGCATCCACCAGGATCTTCATGAAGCCTTGCGTTTCGCCTTTTTCCACCGCGCGGCCAACGCGCGTCATCGGCCGCATGCCAACCAGCACATTGCGCCCGGACCGGCGCGCCTCGGCCTCGTTCATGCCCACGCGCCCCAGCGGCGGGTCGGTGTAGAGCGCATAGGCGGGGATACGGTCGCCGAGCGTGCGGGGCGGCTCGCCGGACGTGGCGTCCAGCAGGTTGGCGGCGACGATCTCGAAGTCGTTGTAGGCGGTATGGGTGAAGGCGCCGCGCCCGTTGCAGTCGCCCATGGCCCAGATGCCGGGTACATTGGTGCGTAACTGCTCGTCCACCTGGATGTAGCCACGCGCATCCACGGCGATGCCGGCGCGGTCCAGGCCAAGGTCGTCGGTATTGGGCCGCCGTCCCACCGCCAGCAGCACGTGCGAGCCGACGATCTCGGGCGCGCCTTGCGCGCAATCCATCTTCACCACGACCTCGGCGCCGCGCTGCTCCAGCGCGATGCACTCGGCGTCGAGGCGCAGCCCGATGCCCTCGGCGGCGAGGATGCCGCGCACGGCATCGGACACATCGGGATCCTCCCGCTCGATCAGGCGCGGGCCGCGCTGCACGATCGTGACCTCGCTGCCGAAGCGGCGAAACATCTGGCCGAACTCCAGCCCGATATAACTGCCGCCCACCACCAGCAGGTGCCGTGGCAAGGTGTCCACACGCATCATGCCGGCGTTGGTCAGGTAGTCCACTTGTTCCAGCCCGGGCATTGGCGGCGTGGCGGCGCGCCCGCCGACGTTGATGAAGATCTTGCGAGCCCGCAGCAGGGTGTCGTTCACGCGCACGGTGTCCGGGCCCTCGAAGCGCGCGTGGCCGAGATGGACGGTGCCATGTTCCAGCGTGCGCACCCACGTTTCCACGCCGTGCGTGGACTTGCCGACGACCCCGTCCTTGCGCGCCTTGACGCGAGCCATATCCACCGTCACAGGCCCGGTGGGCACCACGCCGTACTCGGCACCGCGCCGGGCCAGGTTAGCCGCGTAGGCGCTCGCCACCATGGTCTTGGTGGGGATGCAGCCGGTGTTGACGCAAGTCCCGCCGAACGACTGGCGCTCGATCACGGCCACCTTATGGCCGGCCGCGCTCAGGCGCGCCGCCAGCGGGGGGCCGGCCTGGCCGGTGCCGATGATGATGGCGTCGTAGTCGAGTGTCATGGCGGGGGCTCCTGGGCATCACATCACAACATAACAACATCAAAACATCACAGCATCGCCAGCGGGTGCGGGCCGTCCGGCGGCTGGAAGGCTGCGTCCAGCTCGGCCAGTTGCTGCGCGGAGAGTGGCAGCGCGAGCGCGCCGTGGTTCTCGCGCAGGCGCTCGCGGTGGCTGGTCTTGGGAATCGCGATGACGCCCTGCTGCGCCAGCAGCCAGCCCAGCGCCGCCTGCACCGGGCTGATGCCATGCTTCTGGGCAAAGCGCGCAAGCCGGGGATTGCGCAGCAGCGTGGCTTGCTCGATCGGCGAATAAGCCATCAGGGCAACGCCATGCTCGCGCAGCCAGGGCAGCAAGTCCCACTCGATGCCGCGCCGCGTGAGGTTGTAGAGCAACTGGTTGGCCGCCACCTCCTTGCCGCCGGGCACGCGCCACAGCGCGCGCATGTCGTCCAGGTCGAGGTTGCTGACGCCGAAGTGACGGATCTTGCCAGCCTTGCGCAGCGCCATGAATGCCTCCATGGTCTCCGCCAGCGGCACGCCGCCACGCCAGTGCAGCAGGTACAGGTCGAGGCGGTCGGTGCCCAGGCGGCGCAGGCTGCGCTCGCAGGCGGCCACCGCGCCGGTGCGCCCGGCGTTGTGCGGGTACACCTTGCTGACCAGGAAGACCTCGTCGCGCCGGCCGGCAATGGCTTCGCCGACCAGTTCCTCGGAGCGGCCATCGCCGTACATCTCGGCGGTGTCGATCAGGGTCAGGCCCAGGTCCAGCCCGAGACGCAGCGTGGCAAGCTCTTCCGCGCGCGCGGCCGGCTGATCGCCCATGTTCCAGGTGCCCATGCCGAGCGCGGCAACGCGTTCGCCGCCGGGCAGACTCACGGTTTTCATGCGGTGTTCCGGTGGGAAATGCAGGGTGAAGGAGCCGGCATGTAGCGCGCAAGGCACGCGCGCACGGCCGGCCACCCAATCACACTAGGTAAGGACGGCGCGATCCACAAGGCGCGCCGCGCGCCGCCGGGTTCAGGCCAGGCCGGTCACGTAGTAGACCGTGATCACGAAGAACACGGCCAGCGTCTTGATGACGGTCACCGCGAAAATGTCGCGATAGGACTCCCGGTGCGTCAGGCCCGTCACCGCCAGCAGGGTGATCACGGCGCCGTTGTGCGGCAGCGTATCCATGCCGCCGCTGGCCATGGACACCACGCGGTGCAGCACCTCGAGCGGAATGCCGGCGGCTTGCGCGCCGTGGATGAAGGTGTCCGACATGGCGGCCAGCGCAATGCTCATGCCACCCGACGCCGAGCCGGTGATGCCCGCCAGCGTGCTGACAGACACGGCGGCATTGACCAGCGGGTTGGGGATGCTCTTGAGTGCATCGCTGACGACCAGGAAGCCGGGCAGCGCGGCGATCACGCCGCCGAAGCCATACTCCGAGGCCGTGTTCATGGCGGCCAGCAGCGCGCCGCCGATGGCGCTCTTGCTGCCCTCGGCAAAGCGCTCGCGCACCGCGCCGAATGCCGTCGCCACCACCACCACGATGCCCAGCAGCAGCGCCGCCTCCACCGCCCAGATCGCGGTCACGGTGGCGATCTGCGTTTCCACCGGCTTGGCCAGCCCGGGCAGCGACACGCTGTAGCTGCTGCCGTACCACTGCGGAATCATGCGCGTGAAGACGAAGTTGGCCACGCCCACTACCACCAGCGGCAGCAGCGCCAGTGCCGGATGCGGCAGGTGGCCGGTCTGGCTGCGCTCCGGCTCATTGCGCAACGCAGTGCCGTAGCCTTCGCCACGCGCCATGGCCGCGCGGCGGCGCCACTCCAGGTAGCCCAGGCCCACCCCGATGATGAATAACGAGCCGAGCAGGCCCAGCACCGGCGCTGCCCAGGTCGTGGTCTTGAAGAAGGTGGTGGGGATGATGTTCTGGATCTGCGGCGTGCCTGGCAGCGAATCCATGGTGAACGAGAATGCGCCCAGCGCAATGGCGCCCGGCATCAGCCGCTTGGGGATGTTGCTCTGCCGGTAAAGCTCCGCCGCGAACGGATAGACGGCGAACACGACCACGAACAGCGAGACGCCGCCATAGGTCAGCAGCGCGCAAACGGCGACGATCACCGCATTGGCACGCGAGCGGCCTATGTAGCGGATGGCGGCGGCCACGATGGACTCCGAGAAGCCCGACAGCTCGATCACCTTGCCGAACACGGCGCCCAGCAGGAAGACCGGGAGATACAGTTTGACGAAGCCGACCATCTTCTCCATGAAGATGCCGGAGAAGACCGGCGCCACTGCGGCGGGCTCGGTCAGCAGAACGGCGCCGAGCGCGGCCACCGGGGCGAACAGGATGACGCTGTAGCCACGGTAGGCCGCAAACATCAGGAAGGCCAGGGCGGCCAGGACTATGAGGAAGGACATCGGTTCTCCTTGTGGTTCTTCCGCGCGCGCGGCGCTCGTGGCGCCACGCGCGGCGGATCAGGTGCCGACTTTGCCACAGCTTGCTGCGCTGCGACAATGTCCTGCCTCAAAGGTTCGCCTTTCGCCGTCGTCGGTGGCCTGGGCTCAGCCGTGGTGGTAGCGGTATTCCTGCGACAGGCCACCGTAGCCGTAGGTGGCGGCGCGCGCATCCACCACGTGGATGTATGAAACCGGATGCACGTTGCCGATCAGCTCGGAGAGGGCCTCGAACACGGCCTTCAGGTACTGCGCTTTCTCGGCCTTGGTGTTGGTTTCGTCCGTTACGCTGATGTCGAGGTGAAAGGCGTTGCGGCCAAGCTCCGAGAGCGGCTCGCCGCCGATGATCCAGGCGTCGTGGTCGATGTACTGCACGGAAACGACGGTGACCTCCGGCTTCTTGCCGAGCACGCGCTGGGTCAGCTCGGCTACGGCGGCGGCGCCGCGGCGGGTCAGCGATGCATCGGGCTTGCCGGAGATCTGCAGGTTGATGTGGGGCATGACGGACTCCTTTGTTGTTACGGTTTCACTAGGTTGGCCGGGTTTGGCTCAGCGGGTAAGTGATGCCAGTTTAGGTGTTTGCCTTCCATCGGAAAAACGGGAATTTACGATACTATCCATCGTTAATACCGAAATAAGATGGGGGCCCGCCATGCGCGCACTTGAACTCGACCAGCTACGCACGTTCGTGACCGTGGCGGACGCCGGCAGCCTGTCCGCCGCGGCGCCTCGGCTGTTCCTGTCGCAGTCTTCGGTCAGCGAGCAGCTGCGTAAGCTGGAGGAGCGCGCCGGTGTGCCGCTGCTCACGCGCGGCAAGCAGGGCGCGGCGCCGACACCCGCCGGCACGCGCTTGCTCGAGCATGCGCGGCGCATTCTCGCGCTGTCCGAGCTGGCGCTGCAAGACCTGCGCGGCCACACGCTGGATGGCGAGTTGCGGCTCGCGGTGACGGACTACTTCCGCCCGGGCGAGATCGCCGGCATGCTGCGCGGGCTGCGCGAGCGCTATCCCTACCTGCGGCTGCACGTACAGGTGACGAAAAGCAGCGTCATCGATGCGGGAATGCACACCGATGATTTCGATATCGGCTTGTCGATGCGGTTGCCGGGCAAGGGGGGAGGCCAGCAGGCTGGCGCCAAGGGCGCGCGCGGCACCGTGCTGCGCCGCGAGGCGCTGGCCTGGGTTGCGGCACAAGGCGAGGCGGAGCGCGTGAGCGGCCCGCTGCCGCTGGTGCTGCTGCCTGATACCTGCTCGCTGCATCAGTACGTGGTGCAGATGCTGCGGCGAAGGCGCCTGGACCACGTGATTGCCCATTCCGCCTCGGGCGTCGCTGGCCTGCATCTGGCGCTGGCTGCCGGGCTTGGCATCTCGTGCCTGAACGAGTCGGCGATCGGGCCGGGCGTGGCGCGGATCGATGCGGCTACGCTGGCCAGGCTCAAGCTGCCGGCCCTGCCCACGGCGGAATTCTTCCTGCTGCCTGCGCGGGCGGGGGAGGCGGCACTGGTCGGTAAGGTCAGGGCGGCGCTGGCGGAGCAGTTCGCATAACCGCGCAGTGGATTGACACGTCCCTTTTCAGGTCTCGGTCCACTGCCGCAGCAGGTTGTGGTAGCAACCCACCAGAGAGCGCCGCGCACCATCGTCGGCGCCGGTCTGGTTGAGTTTCTGGATCGCGTTGTCGAGGTCGAACAGCAGCGCGCGCTGCGCGTCGTCGCGCACCAGGCTCTGGATCCAGAAGAAGCTCGCCACGCGCGTGCCGCGCGTGATCGGTGTGACCTGGTGCAGGCTGGTGGCGGGATAGATCACCATGTCACCGGCTTCCAGCTTGACGCTGTGGGTGCCGTAGGTGTCTTCCACCTGCAGCTCGCCGCCGTCATAGCTGGCGGGGTCGCTGAGGAACAGCGTGGCCGAGATATCGGTGCGCAGCTTGCGGCCATTGTGCGGATGAATGCGCACGCCGCCGTCCACGTGGGCGCCAAAGGTCATGCCCTCGCTGTAGCGGTTGAACATCGGCGGGTAGACGATATTGGGCAGCGCCGCGCTGATGAACAGCGGATTGCGCTCGAGCATGCCAAGGATCAGGTGCTGGCACTGCTGCGCCACTTCGGCGCGCTCGTCGATCTGCTGGTTGAACTTGACCGGCGCGCCGGAGTAGCCGGCCGACACGCGGCCATCCACCCAGGCCGTGCCGGCCTGGTCGAGATGCTGGCGCAGCACGGCAAGCTGCTCCGCGTTGAGTACCTTGGGAATGCAGACAAGCATGACGATCTCGACAGGGTTCGGCGGCAGCGCGCGGGAGGTTTCCGGCGCTGCCGCGTGGCGTGACATGGCATCACGCCACTTTACCTCAGCTTACATGCGGTAGATGAAGGACAGCATCGCGGTGCGGCCGGTGCCGGGCACCGAGCGTCCGCCGTCCGACTGGATCAGCGCATCGTAGTACTTCTTGTCGAACACGTTGAACAGGTTCAGGCGCACGTCGTACTTCGGCTGATGGTAGGCAATCATGCCATCCCAGCGCACGTAGCCACCCACCTGCACGGTGTTGGTGTTGTTGGCATAGCGCTGCGACATATAGAAGGCGCCGCCGCCCACTTCCCAGTCCTGCAGCACGCGGTAGCTGGTCCACGCCGTCGCGGTGTGCTTGGGCGTATTGGTCGGGACCATGCCTTGGGTGCCGGCGGCGATGCCGTTGACGATCTCGCCGTCCAGATAGGTGTATCCCGCGAAGACCTGCCACTTGCTGGTGATGCGGCCGGTGGCGCCGGCGCGGAAGCCGCGCACGCGGATCTTGCCGGCCAGCGAGTACGTGGTGGCGTCGATCTGGCTGCGGGCGTTGTCCTTGGTGATCTGGAACAGCGCCGAATTCAGCGACAGGTCCCCGCCTAGCAGGTCCCACTTGCCGCCCACTTCATAGGACTTGTTCTTTTCCGGGTCCAGGTTCTGCTGGCCCACGGTGCCCACCAGTTGCTCCAGCGACGGGTTGAACGACGTGCCGTACGACAGGTAGTAGGACTGGGCCTCGGTCGGCTGCCAGATACCGCCCACGCGCACGCTGGTGAAGTTGACCGTCTGGCTGGCGCTGGGCAACACGGTGCTGCCCAGCGTGTTGGACGAGTTGATTGAATTGGTGATGCTGGCAATGTACTTGTCGTAGCGCAGCCCGCCCACCAGCTTCCATTGCTTGCTGAACTCCACCGAGTCGTTGATGTAGGCCGCCAGCGTGTTGGCCGCCGCGCCCTGCCGGTTGCCGGCCACGCTCGGCGCGGTAGCCGGCGAGTTGCTGTAGGTCGGGTTGACGACCGGCTCGCATGCCGCGTAGCCGCTGGTGCCGGCCGCGGCGGTGGCGGTGGCGGCGGAGTTCAGGGCCACGCCGTTGCAGGTGCCGTTGCGGTAGTAGTTCTGGTTGTCATAGCCATCGTGGCCGATTTCGGCGCCCACCAGCACGGTGTGCTTGACCGGGCCGGTGTCGAACTTGGCGGTCAGCTCGGTCTGGTTGAAGATCGAGTAGTCGCGGATATGGCGGTCGTGGCTTTGCTGGCGCACGAACAGCGCATCCAGCGGCAGCGTGGTGGTGGTCAGCGGGGTGAAGCCCTTGGCGCTGACCGTGCCGACGGCGTTCGGCGCGGTTTCGCGCGCGTTGGTGTTGACGTAGTTGAACTGGGTCTGGTTGCGCAGGCGCAGGTTGGGCGAGAACTTGTGATCAACGGTGGCGTTGAGTGCGGCCACGTCCTGGATGGTGCGGTCGTCGTTGAAGCCATAGGCCGTCTTTCGGTCGACGTTCACCGGGTGCCCGTTGATGGCCGGCAGGCCATAGTCGGGCTGGTCCTCGTTATGCTGCAGCAGCGCAGACAGCGTGATCTCGGTGGGGGTGCCGATGCCCAGGCGCCACGACGGCGCGAGGCCGAAATCCTTCACCTTGGTCTGGTCGCGCGTGCTAGCCGAGCCGTCCTGGGCCATCGCCGCGATCCGGAAGGCCGAGGTCTCGCCCGTGGGCGTGTTGTAGTCCGCGGTGGCGCGCACCAGGCCGTTGGTGGTGACCGAGCCGGTGACTTCGGTCGCAGCCTTCAGCGACGGCTTCTTGGTGACCTGGTTGATCACCCCCCCGGTGGATCCACGCCCGAACAGCATCGATGAGGGGCCCATCAGCACTTCCACCGAATCCAGCGCGAAGACGTCGCGATAGTACTGGCCGCGATCACGGAAGCCATCCAGGTAGATGTCGGTGCGCGCGGAGAAACCGTTGAGGTTGATGTTGTTGCCGATCTGGCCACCCTCGGCGCCGCCGATGGTGATGCCCGGGACATTGCGCAGCGCATCCGCCAGCGAGGTGCCGCCCTGCGCGTCGATCAGCGCCTTGTTGACCACCGTGACCGATTGCGGAATGTCGCGCAGTTCCGCGGGCAGCTTGCTGATTGAACTCTTCACCGCGCTGTAGTCGTCATTGGCGCTGCTGCCTTGCACCACCACTTCATGCAGCGTCGTCGTGGGCTGCGTCGCGGGGGCCGTGGCGGCCGTCTGGGCCAGGGTGGCAACGGGCGTGGCGAACAGCGCGAGCAAGGCAGTCGCGATCGGCGTGCGGCGATTCATGTCGTTTCTCGGTTCCGGTGCGGCCGCGGGTACGAGCCGGCCGACAGCGGCAAGAAGGTGCGCGCCTGGATCGGTTCGGCCAACGGCGGAAGGCAATCATGGTTGGGCGAGCCGGAATATAAATGCGAATGATTTGCGTTGCAATTCGCGTTGTCTTTTTATCACAGACAATGTAACGCCACTTATAATGTCCTAAATTAAAAACATTAGTTGGCATTCGTGGATTCAATTACGCACATTGTTCGTGTAAAGATGCGTATCAAACACATTTATAAAATAAAACGGGCCCGTACGTAACGAGCCCGATACAGACATTCACCGCCCTTGTCTTCAGGACGGCTGAAAATATTTCTTACTCCGCCGTCATGTTGGCGTTTTTTGCGATGCGGCCAAGGCGCTCGCGCTCCGACTTGATGAAGGCAATGAAGCTCTCCTGCGTGCCGCCGGCGGGTTCGATGCCGTTGGGAATCAGCCGGTCGCGCGTTTCCTGCGTCTGCATGGCGGCGCTCATTTCGGCGTTCATCTTCTTGAGGATGGCGGGGTCGGTGCCCTTGGGTGCGAACACGCCTGCCCAGTGGCCGATGCGCACGTCCGGCATGCCTTGCTCGGCAGTGGTCGCGATGTTCGGCGCCGCGCTCATGCGCTTGTCCCAGGTCGCGCCCAGCGCCTTGAGCTTGCCGGCCTTGATGTTGGGCAGCACCACCACGCTGGCCTCGGAGGTAGCCGTGACCTGGTTGCCGATCACCGCGGTGATGCTCTCGGAGCCGCTCTTATACGGCACCACGGTCAGCACCGCGCCCTTCTCCTTGAGCATCTCCTCGACAAAGTGCGGCGTGCTGCCACTGCCGGCGGTGGCGAAGTTGGCGCCCGAAGCCTGCTTCTTGGAATACTCGACCAGTTCCTTCAGGTTGTTCACCGGCAGGGACGGCGAGACCACGATCACGGATGGGCTCACCGCGACCAGCGAGACCGGCACCAGGTCGTCGGCCGCGTAGGGCATCTTGGCGCGGATCAGGCTGTTGGTGACCGTGCCTACGGCGCCGATCAGGAAGGTGTAGCCATCCGGCTTGGCCTTGGCCACGTAGTCCGCACCTACCACGCCGCCAGCGCCCGGGCGGTTCTCGATCATCACGGTCTGGCCCAGGCGCTTGCCAACCGCATCGGCGGCGGCGCGCGCCACCAGGTCATTGGCGCCGCCGGCGGTAAACGGCACGACGAACTTGATGACGTGGGTTGGCCAGGCATCGGCGGCCTGCGCGGGCATGGCGAAGCTGGCGGCGGCGAACAGGGCGGGAACGGCGAGGGCCAGCGCGCGGCTGGTGGCGGAAATACGCATGGTTGTCTCCATTGGCTGTTTTGGGTGCACGGGTGCTGCTGCGACGGATCATAACCAGCGAACCTGTCAATTCGCTGAACCCGCATGCGCCCTTCGTTACTGGCTTTCCGCGCTCTGCTGTGCCAGCCAGTTGCGGAACGTCCGCGCTGCCGCGGCCTCCGCGCGGTCTTGCGGCCACACCGCGTAGTAGCCACCACCCAGGCTCGCGCTCGCCTCGCAGGCGCGCACCAGCAGCCCTTCCTGGACGCAGCGGTCGATCATGTGGCGCCACCCCAGGGCGATGCCCTGGCCTTCGATGGCGAGCTGCAGCAGGATCGGATACTGGTTGGCCACCAGCTTGTGTGGTGGCCGCGCGTCCGCCAGCCCGTTGTGCGTCAGCCAGGTCTGCCACGACATCCATTGGCGTTGTCCGTCTTCCAGCATCAGCAAGGTCTCGCCGGGGAGGTCCGCCGGCTCCAGCCGGCGGCCGGCCAGGTAGTGCGGCGCGCAGACGGGAAACACGTCTTCGTCGTAAAGCCGGCGCGATGCCAGCCCTGCCGGCGGCCCCTCGCGCAGGTAATACATGCCCACGTCGAACTCGGCGGGCGAGAGCGAGGCCAGGCTGTCGTTGACCAGCAGGCGCAGGTGGATGTCGGGGTGCGCGGTGCGAAAGGCTGCCAGCCTGGGCGTGAGCCAGAGCACCGCGACGCCGCTGGAGCAGGCCACCGTCAGCTCGGCATGGCCCTTGCGCTTCATCACATCCTCGGTCGCTTCGGCGCAGGCCGACAGCAGGCGCTGCACCTCTTCGGCATAAGCCTGGCCGCTTACGGTCAGGCGCAGCGCGCGCGGCTCGCGGATGAAGAGCTTCTTGCCGAGGAAGTGTTCGAGCTGCGCCACCTGGCGGCTGATGGCGCTTTGCGTCAGGTGAAGTTCGCTGGCGGCGCGGGTGAAGCTGCCATGCCGCATGGCCGACTCGAAGGCGACCAGGCAGGGCAGGGGCGGAAGGGGGGAGATACGCATGGCGGCGAGTGGAACGGTTCAGCCGCCATGATAGTCCGCGGTGATGGCGAGAGGCTGGTCGCCAGCGCCAGGTTGGCTCCCTCCTGGGGGGGAGCGGGAGGGCGCTCGTTACGCCGTCGTGCTGGAAAACACCATGGGCTTCGCTTCCAGTGGCTCCTAGCTAAGCCACCCCTCTCCCCGGCCCTCTCCCCCTGAGGGGCGAGGGAGAGACAGACGTCGTCGTGGCGCGAGGCTTTGGCCCTGCTGCTGGCTTCGTTCAGCCCGGCTGGCGATGCAGCCGTCCTGCCTGCATCACCAACGCCAGGTGTTCGCCCTGGCCGCACAGCACACCGATGTCCGCCAGCGGGTTGCCATCGACCGCGATCAGGTCGGCCAGCGCGCCGGCGCGCACGGTGCCGAGCTCGCCTTCGCGTTGCAGGATCGCGGCGGCGATCGAGGTGGCGCTGCGGATCGCCTCCAGGTTGCCGAGCAGCGCCGCGCGGATGCGGAATTCATCCGACTGGTCCTGGTGCATCTCGCCCAGCAGGTCGGAGCCAAAGCCCATCGGCACGCCGGCTTCCGCGTAGATGGCGAGCGAGTCGCGGCCGGCCTGGCGCACGGTTTCGATCTTGGCCACCGATTCCGCCGGCAAGCCCAGGCGCGCGCCGTCGCGCGCGAGCGCGTCGTAGGTGACCAGGGTAGGCACCACGAACGCGCCATGCTCGCGCATCACGCGCGCGGCTGCGCGGTCGACCAGGTTGCCGTGCTCGATGGTGCGCACGCCGCAGCGCACCGCGCGCGTGATGGCGCGGCCGGTATAGGCGTGCGCCATCACATACGTCTGGGCCGCTTCGGCCTCGGCCACGATGGCGCGGATCTCGTCTTCACTGTATTGCGTGTTGCCGATCGGGTCGGTGGGCGACGCCACGCCGCCGGATGCCATGATCTTGATCTGCGTGGCGCCCTTCTGGATCTCTTCGCGCACTGCCAGGCGTACCGCATCCACGCCATCGGCCACACGTGCGATGGCGCCGGCACGGAAGGCGCACGAGCATGGCTCCAGCACATCGGCGCGCGGGCGGAAGTCGCCGTGCCCGCCAGTTTGCGACAGTGCCTTGCCGGACGGGAAGATGCGCGGGCCCGGCACCAGGCCGGTTTCGATGGCCTGCGACAGGCCCCAGTCGGCGCCGCCCGCATCGCGCACGGTGGTGAAGCCGCGCTCGAGCATGGCTTTCATGATCGGCACGGCGCGCAACGCCACCAGTACATTCGGCTGCACCGCATTCAGGCCGAGGTTGGCCAGCGACGCCAGCACGTGCACGTGGCAGTCGATCAGCCCGGGCATCACGGTCTTGCCGCAGAGGTCGATCACCTGCGCGCTGGGCGCGTGGATCGGCGTGGACGAAACGTCGGCGATGCGCTCGCCTTCGATCAGCACATCGTGGCGTTGCAGGAGGCTGCCATGGGCAGGGTCGAGGACGTTGCCGCCCTTGAGCAGGATCTGTTTCATGCGCGGGACAGTCATTAGACGGGTTGAGCGGCTCGGGTAGCCTGCGCCGGGCGCAGGTAGGCGGGCTCGCGCACCAGGCGCGTGCCGGCCAGGCTGATGGCGGCGGCGAACATCACGTAGAACGCAGGCGCCATGGTGCTGCCCGTGCTGGCGATCAGCCAGGTGATGATGAACGACGCGAAGCCGCCGAAGATGGTGACCGCCAGGTTGTAGGCCACCGACAAACCGGTCGACAGCACCTTGGCCGGGAAGAGCTCGGAGAACGCCGCCAGGATCGGGCCGGTGTAGGTGGCGATCAAGATACCGAACACCAGCTGGAAGACCACCAGCGAAGCCAGCCCCGGAGCCTGGTTGATGTAGGCGAACATCGGGTAAGCCAGCACCAGGATCAGCAGCGCGGAACCCGATAGCAGCACGCGGCGCCCGATGCGATCGGCCAGCAGCCCGACCAGCGGCGAACACACCATGATCGCCAGGCCGCCCACCATGCCGGCGATGAAGCCAGTCGACTGCGGCACATGGAGCACTTTGACCGAGTACGTCGGCATATAGAACAGCAGCACATAGGTGCAGACCGTCCACAAGATCACCATCGAGAAGCTGGCCGCGGTCTGGCGCGGGTAGTCGCGCAGCACTTCGGTCAGCGGCGAGTCCGACTTGTCGGTGGCATCGCGGAAGGTCGGCGTCTCGTCGAGGTGATGGCGGATGTAGTAGCCCACCGGCCCGATCACGATGCCGAGCAGGAATGGCAGGCGCCAGCCCCAGCTATTGAGCGCCTCGGTGCTCAGCGCGGAGGTGACGAAGGTACCGACCGCGGCGCCCAGCAGCACGGCCACGCCGATGCTCGCCTGGATCCAGCTGGAGTAGTACGCGCGGCGCTCCACCGGGGCGTACTCGGTCAGGAAGGCGGTGGCCCCGCCCATTTCGCCGCCGGCGGAGAAGCCCTGCAGCAGTCGTGCCACCACGATCAGCAGCGGTGCGAAGACACCGATCTGATCATAGGTGGGCGCCAGGCCGATCATGGTGGTGCCCAGCGCCATCAGCAGGATGGTCAGCGACAGCGCCGCCTTGCGGCCCACGCGGTCGGCGTATACCCCGAGGATGATGCCGCCGACCGGCCGCATGAAGAATCCCACGCCAAACGTGGCAACCGCGAGCAGCAGTGAAGACAGGTCATTGCCGGTGGGAAAGAAGAGCTTCGCGATGATGACGGCGAAGAAGCTGTAGACGGTGAAGTCGAACCACTCGAGACCGTTGCCGATCACGGTGGCGACGATGGCGCGGCGGCGTTGCGCGCCGCTGACGCTTGGTGGCTTCGATGGCGCTTCTGGGTGGGCGCTTGCGTGCATGACATCCTCCTGGGTTGGCGGGCCCGGTGCGCGCACCGCGTCGATCCCGGGTCGGCGTGGCAGCGCCGCCCGGTGCGGTCAGGGATCAGTCGGCGCACGGCAGGTAGTCCGATGGTAGGAGCAGCGCCGCCGGGCCGAAAACGAATTCTGCGCATGTCGTCATGCGGGCAGCGCATGGCAGGCAACGGGCGCATGCCGCGCTAGGGAGCGCGGGCGGCATGGGTGGGGCGGGCGGGGGAG